>CAZGYW010000281.1:0-4499 GCA_964530495.1 uncultured Anaerolineae bacterium | reverse complement strand
GCGGCGAAGTACGCCATGTAGAAGAGCGCGCCCATAACATCCGAGCGGGCCACCCGCGCGCTGCCAGCGTTCACGAGCGATCCTCCGGCGCGGTGAGGTGCTGCGGCCCGAAGCCCAGCGGCAGCAGTTCGGCCAACGATCCCTCAAAGGTGATCGCGCCCGCGGCGTCGACCATGATCACCGTCATCTCCGGCCCGAACTCAAAGAGCACCTGGCGGCACATGCCGCATGGCGAGCCGCCGTTGGCGGTGGCGATGGCCACCGCGCTGAAGCGGCGCTGCCCCGCGCTGACGGCGCTGACCGCCGCCGCACGCTCCGCGCAGATGGTCGCGCCGTAGCTGGCGTTTTCAACGTTGCCGCCGGCGAAGACGGAACCGTCCTCCGCCAGGAGCGCGGCCCCCACCCGGTAGCCGGAATACGGGGCGTAGGCGCGCCGGCGCACGTCCAGCGCCGCGGCGATCAATTGCTGTCGAACCGGGTCCTCAAGCGCCATGAGCAGTCGCTTTCTCTGCGCATACCAGCGGATACAGGAGGCCGCAATTGTAGCGCCGCGGGGAACGGTGTGCCATCACGGGGCGGCGATCAGGCGTTGTGAAGTTATTCCCAATGTTGACTAAGTATCGTTAAATAGAGTATTTAATGAATACACAAGTTTAGTGGAATGCGACGCCGTCCTGGCCCACCTGGTACCAATTTCCGATAGTACTACTCTTGAAATATCTCGTACAGTGATCGATGGGCCGCGACCTTACTGGTAGATAGCGTTCGTGCCGGCGCGCAGCACCGCGCGCCGGACTCGTTCCGGCATCCCGCCCTGGTGGGGTGATCATCGCTGCCACGCTGTTTCCGTGCGGGGCGAGGGGCCAACCCATCGCTCACGCTCACCCTGTTCGCTGCACACGTAAAGAGGAGGGATTATGGACGACCGTCACCCATCCCGCCGGTTATGGCGGGCGGCGGCGCTCGTTGGGCTGGTGCTGCTGGTGGGGGTGCTTTCCGGCTGCAACCTGTCGGTTTCCGCCACCGCCACGCCCGCGTTCTCCGTCGGGACTACGGTCTTTTCGCTCGTGCGCTGGCGCGATCCGGCCAGCGCGATTGACATCGTGTTCGTGGCCGACGAGGGGTATGGCGACCTGACCAACGTCACTAACCGCCAGAACTTCCTGAATGACGTGGCCAACCTGGTGGATACCGGGTACTGGCAGAACAACATGGTGGTGCAGAACCTGGGGTACTTCAACTTCTGGTTCTCCACCGCCGCCGGCGGGGATGTGGAGCCGCCCGCCAGCGGCATCTGCCCCAGCATCGTCTGGCCAAACCTGGCGGACGCCGCCTTCGCCGAGCAGGTGGTGATCGTCCACCGCGAAAACGTGCGCGACTGCGGCGGCGGCGGGCGGGCCAGCACCAAGGCCGGCGGCGGCAACGACTGGATCGCCGTCCACGAATCCGGGCACGCGGCCTTCGGCCTGCCGGATGAGTACTGCTGCGACGGCGGCTACTGGAATGTTTCCCCGATTCTGTACAACTCGCAGGCGGCCTGCACCGGGGACGCGGCCAACGCCGCCTGGCGCGACTGCCGCTCCTACACCGCCAACAACGGCACGACCTGGTGGCGCTCGGAGGACAACAACATCGACCTGATGCGTGATGCCGGGCCAACCGTGTGGGAGATCGGCCCGGCGGACTGGGTGATCGTGCGCGGGGTGCTGGCCGGGCTGCCCGGCGTCTCCCCCAACACGCCGACAGTCTTCGCCCCGACGAACTGGGACTGGCCGTAGACCGGCGAAAAGAGGAAACCCATGATGACCCATAAACGCACGCTGTTGATCGCGCTGTGCGGCGCAGTAGTGGCGCTCAGCGCCCTGCTGCTGGCCAGCCTGCCCGGCACCAACGCTCAGGATGAGTTTGGCCCGAAGCCGACCTTCGTCCCCGCCGAGGCGCTGACTCCGGTCCCCACCCCGCCGGACGGGCGGCAGGTCGCCATCCTGACCCTGGCTGTGCAGGGTGACGGGCAGGCGCTGAAGGAAATCCGGCTGGAACGCGGGCAGATCATCAGCAGCTACGCGCCGAACGTTGAGAACCGCCCCGGTGAGTGGACGGTGATCGTCCGCGGGGAACGCGGCGAGCTGAGCTTCGGCATCAGCGATCCGCGCCGCCTGCATGTGTATGGCAGCCAGGACATCAAAGAGGATCAGGCCCACATGACCGAGCTGGTCGGCGGCCTGACCTTCGAGCTGGTCGTGCCCCTGTGGAACCAGGATGTGGACCTGGGAGCCAGGGAAATTCACATCCTGGACCAGAATGGCACCGAAATCTTCGTGACGGAGATCGACCGCGAGGGCTGGTCGCGCCAGGGATAAGCGGCCGCAACCAGCCACGCCACGCAGCCGGGCCAGCCACAGGGCCCGGCTTTTGCGCGCCAGCCGGGCGCGATCCGGCGAACGGCTGATCACAGCGGCCCGCTCCGCGCTATAATGGAGACATACTCTGACAGCTACGGTGTCCGCCGCAGCGCTGCATCAGCCGCTGGCCCGGGCGCGCGCCTCCCGGATGGAAAGGAAAATTGTTATGTCTCGCGCATTCAAAAAACTGTTCGGGTTCGGCCCATACCGCAAAGGCCCCGACCTGGTGCTGGTCATCCGCCAGCAGGGAGTCGAAGGCTTTAACGCGGCGCGCTCCAAGAACCGCGCCTGGCGGCCTGATTTCAGCGGCGCCTCGCTGGGAGGGCTGGACCTCTCTATCGCGAACCTGCAGGGGGCCAACCTGGTCGGCGCGGACCTCAACGGCGTGGTCATCGATAATCTGGAGATGACGGATGAACGGGCGCGCCCCCGCCTGGAGAAAAGGGGCGCGGTCGTCTCCTGACTGATTGCGCGCGCAACAAAAAACCGCCAGCGGAGGTGCTCCCTGGCGGTTTTGATTGGGGTGCGAAGCGGCGAGATTACTTGATCTCGACGACGGCGCCTTCGGCCTCGAGCTTGCCCTTGGCGTCTTCGGCGGCTTCCTTGCCAACGGCTTCCAGGACGTTCACGGGAGCGCTGTCAACGAGCGCCTTGGCTTCCGCCAGGCCCAGGTTGGTGAAGGAACGGACGGCCTTGATGACGTTGATCTTCTTGGGGCCAACATCCTTGAGGAAGACGGTGAACTCGGTCTTCTCTTCGACTTCTTCGGCCTCGGCGGCGGCCATGGCCATGCCGGGCATCATCATGGGCATGCCGGAGGCGGCGGTGACGCCCCACTTCTCTTCCAGCAGCGTCTTCAACTCGGCGGCTTCCATCAGGGTCAGGCCGCTCAGTTCCTCAACCAGCTTCTGCAGGTCTGCCATTGCTCAGATTCCTTTCTTGGTGTGGCGGCACCGGGGGTGCGCCTGGTGTAGATGTTGACGTTTCAGTTTGAGGCCGCGATCAGGCTGCCTCGGCTGCGCTTTCGTCTTTTGCCACGTACGCAGCAATCACGTTGAGTACCTGGGTCACGCCACCATTGATCACGCTGGCCAGACCGGCCGCCGGGGCGATGATCAGCCCCACCAGTTGCGCGTGCAGCTCGTCGAGCGAGGGGAGCTTGGACAGCACGTCCACGCCCTTCGCGTCGTACAGCTCACCGCTAACCAGCGCACCCTTCACCTGGAACTTCTCGACGCCCTTGGTGTAGTCGAGCACGGTCTTGGCGACCGATCCGACTTCCCCGCGGACGAAGGCCACGGCGACCGGGCCGGCAAGCAGCGCTTCCGGCACTGCCATCCCGACTTCCTCGAGCGCCCGGCGAATCAGGGTGTTCTTGGTAACCACGTAGGTTGTGTCCTGCTCGCGCAGCTTGGCGCGGATCTCGTTGAACTGGGGCATGGTCATGCCCTGGTTCGCGGTGATCACCAGGCCCTGCGATTGCTTGAGCAGCTCTACGTAGTGCGCGACCAGTTCCTCTTTGCGGTTTCTGGAGATAGGCATTGGTGTGGTCCTGCCTCCTTTCAAAGGGAAATGATCACCAGTCTCCCTGGCAAACAAAACGGCCTTTGCAAAGAACCACCAGCAAAGGCCGGACATTTCCAACAGGAAAAATTCCCTGGAACGGGCGTCCATAGCCTTCACCTCGGCAGGAGATTAAGCATTCCCGGGGGAGGGAACGCGCCTGCTGTCTGTGGCAAAGACGTGTCTGATGCCAGACTACAGGCGGATTATAGAGGCCGCGCCGGGCGGAGTCAAGGCTGTTGTTTGGCCGTTGCGGATGCCCTCACCCCCTGGCCCCCTCTCCCACTGGCGGCTGCGCCGCGGGGAGAGGGGGAACGCCTTCGAGCGTGCTGCACCGCGAAGGCGATGGTCCGGGAGGCAACGCGCTCCCTCAACAAGCCTTTGCCTGCCCGAAACGAAATAATTAACCAAATTTTACCCCCCAATTTCGTTGGGTTGCCGTTATAATGAACATACACGCAGCGATCGCTGTTCCTGCACTGCCTGCTGCGTGAAAAACTCATACACCATTAGATCGGAAGAGCGTCGAGTAGG
>CAZGYW010000280.1:0-4504 GCA_964530495.1 uncultured Anaerolineae bacterium | reverse complement strand
TTGCCGCCGCCAAGCATAAATGGTACGACGAGCAACTGATACTCGTCGACAAGCCCGGCCCGGATCGCCTGTGCGGCCAGGTTCGGACCCTCCACCGAAATATCGTGCGGCAATTGCGCCTTCAGCCCGCGCACCGCCTGCGGTTCGAATTCCCGTTCGAGACGCGTCTTCGGTGTAGAGACGGTCTCCAGCGATTTGGAATAGACGATCTTATCGGCCGCTTGCCAGATCTGCGCAAAGTCCATCATGTCCGGCGTGAGACCGGGTATGACATCCGGCGTTTGCCAGACCATCATCGTCTCATACATCTTGCGTCCACAGAGATAGGTGCCGATGGGGCGCATCCGATCGTTGATGAATGTGGACACCTCCTCGTCCGGCACCGACCAATCCAGGTCGTCGGTTTCACCCGCGATAAAGCCATCCAGCGACCCAGGCATAAAGTAGATCAGTTTGGACATCGTGCCGCCTCCAGATTGTCTCTAACGATACGACCGTGGCTGTGAAGTACGTTTTCATCCCTCATATTCGGAATGACTGAGGACTAGTCGAAGGTATAGTCCAGCGTGAAGGGGTAGGCCGGTTGGTGCCCGGCGGCAACCGCGATCGCTTCGCCGCGCAGACCGGCCAGTTCGCCGGTGCCTGATCCCGGAACAACCAGGCACGCTGACTGCGCGGTGTTTTCCGTATGGGTGCCGATGTGCTGGAGCACGAAACTGCCGGCCTTCCCGCCCAGACGACCCTCAAACTGCTCCAGCCCAACATAGCTGGCCGAGCCATCCGCCCGGTAGACCATCAGGTAATGGACCGTACCGGTACCTTCAAGCTCCCCGGTATAGCTATAGGTCACCCGGGCATGCGTGAGCCTGGGAGCCCCGTCAGCCTGTTCGGTGCGCCCCTCCCAGGGTTGTTCATCCCAGGCCTGGACTGCGAACATGGCGCTTGCGTGAAGGGTGCTCATCACGGTTCCTCCATTGTATCTATTCTGATAAATACAATCCTATTATACTCCGGTGCTCGAAATTTCCTGCGCTTTGTGGATGCATCCGCCATTCGGATTGCCATCCCTCTCACTCACTGCTCATCGCCAACGAACACAGGGCAACGTCAGGGGCGATCGTTACCCCGGCCCCTCAACCAGATCGAAACTCAGCACCCACGCATCCCTGTCGAGCTTGCCCGCGCCGTGGGCCATCTCCCACAGCCGTAGGAACCCCGCGCGATCTTCGGCCCCTTCCGCCCGCGCTTCGGCGTCGCTGAGGTCGGTCACCGCCCGGCGCTCGATGCGCGTGAGCCGGATCCGCGCGACGGCGGGCGCGGTGCGGGCCGGCTGGACGGCGTAGGTCTGCCCGACGTGGTATTTGGTGCGCCCATTGTGGGTCACGGCCACGATCCGGCCCTGCGTGTCCTGCACCGCCGCTTCCCCGGCCTTGACCGGGCGGCGCGTCGCCGTCTTCTCGCCGGAAACCACCTGTTTCCATGTGTACTGGAAGATCATGGTTGCCGCTCCACTGAACATGCTTCAATTTGGATTATATCGCTCCAGTCAAGGCATGGGGCACGGATGGCCACGGATTGAACACGGACAAAACACGGATAAGGCTTTTGAAATCCAATGCTTTATCCGTGAGAATCCGTGAACCATCCGCGTGAATCCGTGCCCCATGCTTTTCGTCCTGCCGCCGGGCGCCCCGCGTGATACAATCCCCGCGTTGTAACCGATTGCCCGCACCCAAGCGAGATGCCGTGATGACCACCTACGAACCCGTCATCGGCCTGGAAGTCCACGCCGAGATGCTCACCGCCAGCAAGATGTTCTGCACGTGCGCCGTGGTCGATAGCACCCAGGCCGCGCCGAATACCGTCACCTGCCCCGTCTGCCTGGGGATGCCCGGCGTCCTGCCCGTGATCAACCAGCAGGCGGTGGCGCTGGCGCTGCGCGTCGGGCTGGCGCTGGGCTGCGAGATCCCGGCCTTCAACCAGTTCGCGCGCAAAAACTACTTCTACCCGGACCTGCCCAAGGGCTACCAGATCAGCCAGTACGAGTACCCGATCGCGGTGGGCGGCCACCTGGACATCGACCTGCCGGATGGCACGACAAAGCGCATCGGCGTCACCCGCGCCCACATGGAGGAGGACACCGGCAAGCTGACCCACGTGGGCAACGGCAAGAGCCTGGTGGACCTGAACCGGGCGGGCGTGCCGCTGCTGGAGATCGTCTCCGAGCCGGACCTGCGCAGCGCGGTCGAAGCGGAAGCCTTTGCCCGCAAGCTGCGCGCCATCATCCAGTACCTGGGCGTCAACCATGGCGATATGTCTAAAGGCGTGCTGCGCTTTGAGGCCAACGTCAGCGTGCGGCCGGTCGGTTCCACTGAGCTGCGGACGCGCACCGAGATCAAGAACCTGAACAGCATCCGCAGCATGGTGCGCGCCATCGAGAAGGAAGTCGAGCGCCAGATCGGGCTGTGGGAGAGCGGGCGCGGCGTCCAGCAGGCCACGCTCGGCTGGGACGAAGACGCCGGGCGCATCCTGATCCAACGCGTGAAGGAGAGCGCCAGCGACTATCGCTACTTCCCGGAGCCGGACCTGCCCGTGATCGTCATGACCCGCGAGGCGGTGGAAGCCGCCCGCGCCGCGCTGCCGGAGCTGCCGGACGCGAAGCGCGACCGCTTCACCGCCAACCTCGGCCTGAGCCGCGAGGATGCCGCCGCGCTGGTGGCCGAACGCGCCGTGGCCGACTACTACGAGGCCGCGCTGGCCGCCGGGGCGGAGCCAAAACAGGCGGCCAACTTCCTGCTGGGGGAGGTCTTCCGCCTGATGAACGCCGACTCGGTCGGGCGCGACGCCATCGGCGGCATCCGGGTCACACCGGAGGCGCTGGCCGGGCTGCTGGCGCTGGTCAACACAGGCGCGATCACGCTCAACACCGCCAAGAAGGTGCTGGACGTGCTGTATGCCGAGGGCGGCGACCCGGCCCGGATCGTGGCGGAGCGCGGGCTGGCCCAGGTCAGCGACGAAGCGCCGATCCGGGAGGCGATTGAGCGCGTGCTGGCCGCCCATCCGGATGAGGTGGCGGGCTACCTGGCCGGGCAGGACAAGCTGGCGAAATTCCTGATGGGCCAGGTGATGCGTGAATTGCGCGGCAAAGGCCAGCCGCAGACCGTCCAGACTCTGCTGGATGCGGCGCTGGCGGCGCGCAGGGTGGAATAGGGCACGGGAACGCGCATTGCGTCCCACAAGCCTTGAGGGGGAATGATGGACATTGACGAACTCCGCGCGCTGTACGATCAGGAACAGCGCATTGACGTGCAGTACCCCGATGCCCGGCGCGAGGCCACACCGACCATCGTGCGCCACGTCCAGACCAGGGGCCGCCGGCGCGGCTGGGTGCTGTGGTCGGCGCTGGATGCGGATACGGTTGAGGCCGCGATTGAGGCGGAGATCGCGTACTTCGACGGCATCGACTTCGGCTTCGAGTGGAAGGTCTTCAGCCACGATACTCCGCCCGATCTGAAGGATCGCCTGCTGGCGCGCGGCTTCGTGGTTCGCGAGCCTGACGACGCGATCATGGTGCTTGATATGGCGGAAGATGCCCGCCTGCTGCGCGAGCCGGTGCCGCCCACGATCCAGCACCTGACCGATCCGGCCGCTGTGGACGGGGTGGTCGAGGTGCTCAACGCGGTGTGGGATGAGGATTTCGCCGGGCTGGGGCGCGAGCTGCGCGACCAGCTGGAGCAGACGCCCGACTTCCTGAGCCTGTACGCGGCGGTTGAGGACGGCCGGATGGTCAGCGTGGCGTGGACGCACTACACCCCGGGCCAGTTCGCGGGGCTGTGGGGTGGCTCCACCCTGCCGGACTACCGGCGGCGCGGCCTGTACACCGGCCTGCTGGCGGCCCGCGCCACAGAAGCCCTGGCGCGCGGCAAGCGCTTCCTGACGGTGGACGCCAGCCCGATGAGCCGTCCCATCCTGGAGAAACACGGCTTTGTGTGCATCGCCACCGCCACCGCCTGCGAGTGGAAGCTGGACGACTGACACCCCCTCGGTCCCCGGACCTCTCTCCAAAGGGCGAAAGGAAGCCTCACATAACGCGGGGTGAGGGCCAATGGCCGCGTGAGGGGACACACGAAATTACCGGGAGTGAAAATCGATGAAGCTGCACTACTACCCCGAAACCGACACCCTCTACATCGACCTGGCCGATCGGCCCGGCAGCGACTCGCAGGAGATCGCGCCGGGGGTCGTCCTTGATTTCGACCAGGAGGGCAACCTGGTGGGTATCGACATCGATCGCGCCAGCACGATCGTCAACCTGACGCGCCTGGAAGCCGAGGCGTTGCCCCTCGGGTCCTTCTCAATTAAGCACGAGTCAGAGGATGCCCGGGCCGCACGCTAGCGATCGTATAGTGCTGAGATTGTGGAAAACGGCATGCGTCCCATGCCGTTTTTCTTTGCCGGCATGCCGGAATAGCCTCCCGCCGGGCGTGGTGCTATCATCACCGCA
>CAZGYW010000279.1:0-4519 GCA_964530495.1 uncultured Anaerolineae bacterium | reverse complement strand
CGCTGCTGGAGAGCGGGCTGCTGCCGCAAGGGCTGGCGGAGGCCGCTGACCGGACAGCATTTACCCGGAACAACGGCAGTCTTCTGAACCCGATTAACCTGGGCCTGGCCGTCTTCAACGCCGTAGATCGCCTGAACCGCACCAACGAGCCGGAAGGCCGATCCACCGTCAACCTGTGCATCAAGGGACGCAAACCGGAATGAGCGATATTCCCCCCGATGACCGCATGAGTAGCGATGTGCCCGCCGCTGTGCCGCCCGCCCCTGCGGAAGACGCTGCGTCCTTTGCCGATCTGACGCTGTGGGACGTGCTGGGTCAGGGCGTGCGCCAGCCGCGGGCGACCTGGGGCCGCTTCTGGGACGCGATTGGCGGAGAGCGCAGCGAAGCAGCCGCCGCGCCGATCCCGGCCGGCACGGCCGCGGCCCGGCAGGCGCCTGTCGAGCCTGACGGCCCCGCAGCCAGTGCCGTCCACGGGCATCCACGGGTGAATGAGCAGGCGCTTGTTCCCGCGCTGCTGGTTATCGCCGGGGTGCTGCTGGGGCTGGTGGGATCGATTGTGATGGCCTCCGGCGCCAACCGGGCGGAGGGTCAGGAATTGCGGGCCGGGCTGCCGTGGCTGCTCCTGGGCTTTGGGCTGTGGCTGGCAGCCGCATTTATCACGCACCGGGAGGCGTTTCGGGATTGGTGGCTGAATTGGCGCGGGCGGCACAGCCCGGCTGCGGCCGAGTCAGCGGAAGCGCCCCCGGTCACGGGCGCTCATCCGGACTGGCGCGACCGGCTGGAGGTGTACGCGCCGCGCCTGCCGCTGGCGGCCGCCGCGCTGATCCTCAGTGCCGGGGCGTACCTGTTCAACGGCAGCAATACCTTCACGCCGGTGGGGGTCATCGTCTGGGTCGCCAGCATCTTCGTCTGGCTGGGCGTACTGGCGCCGGCCGGGTGGACGCTGCGCGGCTGGCTGGCAGCGCGGTTCGGGCAGTCCAGGGGGCTGCTCGGGCGCGAAATGCGCTTCCGCCTGTCGTGGACCGCGCTGGCGTTGATCGCCATCATGCTGGTCGGTGGGTATTTCCGCTTCGCGGAGTTCAACGCCGTCCCGCCGGAGATGACGAGCGACCACGTGGAGAAGCTGCTGGACGCCCAGCGTGTACTGGATGGCAACCACCAGGTGTTCTTCCCCAACAACGGCGGGCGTGAAGGCGTGCAGATGTACCTGGTGGCGATCTTCTCCGTGATCAGCGGGCTGGGGATGCAGTTTGCCACCCTCAAGTGGGTCTCTGTGCTGGAAGGGCTGCTGACGATCCCGGTGCTGTGGTGGATGGCGCGGGTGATCATCGGGGAGAAGCAACCGCGCCTGGGCAATGCGGTCGGGCTGGCGCTGGCGGCGCTGGTGGCCGTGAGCTACTGGCACGTGGCACTCTCCCGGCTGGCACTGCGGATTGTGCTCACGCCGCTGATCATGGCGCTGGTCATGGCCTACCTGGCCCGGGCGATGCGCCACAACCGGCGTGCGGACTTCCTGAAGGCCGGGCTGTGGCTGGGGATCGGTCTGTACTGCTACCAGGCGGTGCGCATGATCCCGGTTGTGATTGTGCTGGGCGTGATTCTGGCGGTCATTTTTCGGGCACGGGACGGGGCAACCCGGCGTCAGTATGCGCTCAACCTGGCAGCGCTGGTCCTGATCGCCGGCGCGATCTTCGCCCCGCTGGGGCGTTTCATGGTCGATTCGCCCAACCTGTTCTGGATGCGCACGGCGGGCCGTTTCTTTGGCGATGACGTGATCATGGAGACCGACCCGGCGACCGGCGTGATCAGCTGGCGTGATGCTACGATGCAGGACCGGGTGGACGCCTTCATGAAGAACCTGCCGGTGCTCGGCCAGAATACGCGGAATGCCCTGCTCATGTTCAACTGGAAGGGTGACGTGGCCTGGATCAACGGCGCGCCCAACCGGCCGGCGCTGGACGTGATCAGCGGGACGTTCCTGGTGCTGGGAACGGCGGTGTGGATAGTACGCATGATCCGGCGTCGGGATCCGTTCGACTGGCTGGTGCTGCCCGGTCTGTTCATCATGCTGCTGCCCTCGGCGCTGTCGATCGCCTTTCCGGTGGAGAATCCGAGCGCCACCCGGACCAGCGGCGCGCTGCCGTTCGTCTACCTGCTGGCGGCTTACGGGCTGGCCCAGTTCGGCCTGTATCTGGAGCGGGCCTTCCCGCGGCGGCTGACGCGGGTAGTGACTGTCGGGCTGGCTGTAGTCGCTGTTGCAGGGGCGTACAGCCTGAACAGCAGCCTGTACTTTGGCGAATACCGCGACCGCTACCAGATCGCGGCCCAGCCCTATACCATCACCGGGCGCATCCTGCGCGGCTTCGCGGAGAGCAACGGCAGCTATGGCAACGCCTTCATGGTGGCGTATCCGTACTGGTTTGACCACCGGGCGATTGGCATCGAGGGCGGGCGCATTGACTGGCCGAACGGCCTCCTGGCGCTGGACGACCTGGCGGCGCAGATCCGGGCCAACGCAGGCACGGAGTACGCCTTCGACCCGAACCGGGCGGTGCTGTTCTTCTATAGCGCGAGCGATACCGAGACTCCGGCGCAACTGGGCGAATGGTTCCCGGAGGGAACGAGTATCCTCCAGCCGACTGACCTGCAGACCAAGGACTTCTACACCTTCACCGCGCCGCCGCCTGGTGAGGAGTGGCTGGCCGGATTCCTGGCCGCGAACACCCTGGAATAGACGCAGGTGAGGAAAGCGGGCGTGGCCCGTGTACTACTGGTATTCTGTGCTGAGTGCGTAAGTGATCTATGTCCGAACGGCTGGAAATCCCCCCGGTTGAGCCTGCTCCGGCGCCTGCTGCGCCGGAGATGCCTGAATCACCCCTGGCAGCACGGCACGAGCGGCGCGCGCTGGACTGGCGCGACGTACTGACAGCCATCCTGCTGGTTGCCATCCTTGCTTCCGGTGCATATTTCCGCTTCCTGGGCCAGAACTGGGACGACTTCACCCACCTGCATCCGGATGAGCGCTTCCTGACCGGCGTGACGGCCGCCCTGGACCCGGTTAACGGGATCGGGGGGTATTTCGATACGGCCGCCAGCGGGCTGAACCCGAACAATCGCGGGGCGGGGTTCTACGTGTACGGGACGCTGCCGCTGTTCGTCGTCAAGGGCGTGTCGGGCATTGTGGCCGAGCTGACGGGTGACCTGAACTGGACTGGCTACAACGGCGTGCACCTGGTGGGACGCAGCGTATCCGCCATTGCCGACCTGGTGACTATCTTCTTCCTGTTCTTGATCGGGCGGCGGCTGTATGGGCGCCCGGTCGGGCTGCTGGCGGCCGCGCTTTATGCGTGGGCGGTGCTGCCGATCCAGATGGCGCATTTCTGGACCATGGACGCCTTTACCGGGATGACGGTGACCATTGCGCTGTGGTGGGGCGTTCGCATTCTGGATGAGGGTGGGTGGAAGAACTACGCCGGCTTCGGCCTGGCGCTGGGCGCGTCTGTGGCAAGCCGGATCAACGTCGCGCCGCTGGCAGGCGTAGCGGCGCTGGCGACGCTGGTGCGGGTCTGGCCGGCGCTGGCCGCCGGCTACCCACGACGCGACCGGGTGGAGACGCTGCGCCTTGAGGCAGGCGGGCTGATCATCGCTGCGCTGGTGAGCGTCCTGACCTTCCGAATCGCGCAGCCGTATGCCTTCAGCGGACCGTCGTTCTTCGGCATCCTGCCCAACCTGGAGTGGTGGTCGCAGATGCGGGAGGTCAGCCGCCAGGTTTCCGGCCAGGTGGACTTCCCGCCGAATCACCAGTGGGCCTCCCGCGTGCCGTACCTGTTCTCCTGGCAGAACATGGTGCTGTGGGGCATGGGCGTCCCGCTGGGGCTGGCGGCCTGGGCGGGCTGGGTGGCGGCGGGTTGGCGCATCCTGCGCGGGCATGACGGCTGGCGGCGCCACCTGCTCCCGGTGGTGTGGGTGCTGGTGTACTACGCCTGGCAGGGCGGCGGCTGGGTGATGTCCATGCGCTATTACGTGCCCATCTACCCGGCCCTGATCCTGCTGGGCGCGTGGGGGCTGGTTGCCCTGGTGCGGCGCGCTGGTGAGGTGCGTCGTCGGACGCCAGCCCGGGCGGGCGCATTCGCCCTGCTGGCGGGCGTGACCGTCTTCACCCTGGTCTGGGGATTCGGATTCTCGCGCATCTACACCCGGCAGTTGACGCGGGTGCAGGCTTCCCACTGGATACTGCAGAATGTCCCTGCTGACTTCTCGCTGACCATCACCGCCGCCGATGGCGCGACACGCATGGTCAACCTCGGGCTGGCAAACGACGTTGTCACTCACCCCAGCCCGGTGGTGGAGAACGCCACCCGTTACCTGCAGGACGGCGCGCTGCGCTCGGCGCGGTTCGAAGCGCCGCTCAGCGGCTCCGTAGCAGCGATTCACGCCGAGTACCTGGGCGATCCGAACAGCGACCGCGACGAGGAAACGCTGTGGGTAGGCATCCTGGACGTGGCCGCCGACCGGCTCG
>CAZGYW010000278.1:0-4544 GCA_964530495.1 uncultured Anaerolineae bacterium | reverse complement strand
GATAATGAGCGGTGACTGGAGTTCAGACGTGTGCTCTTCCGATCTGCCAGGCGGGCCAGCAGCACCAGCTTCTTCTGCCCGCCGCTGAGCGTCTCCGCCGGGCGCGCGTAGTCCTCCGCCGTGAATCCCAGGTGGCTCAGAATCTCGCGCACCTTGCCGTCGTAGCGCAGCCCGCCCGCGCGCTCGTACTCCTCCAGCAGGCGGGCCTGCTTTTCCAATGCGCGCACCAGCGCGGCATCCTGACCGTAGACCGCCGGATCGCCCAGGCTGTCTTCCACAGCGGCCAGCGCCGCCTCCAGGCGGATCAACTCCGGCGGCCGGAGCGTCGCTTCCTCAATCAGGCTGCGCCCGGCGGGAAAGTCGACATCCTGAGGCAGCATGCCGAGCGTCACGCCGCGCTGGAGCGTGACCGCGCCCGCGTCCGGCATGATCGCACCGGCGATCGCCCGGAGCAGCGTAGACTTGCCGACCCCGCTCGGCCCGACCAGGCCGGTCCTGGCCCGGTCGTCAAGCGCCCAGCTCAGGTTCCGGAAGATCTCGCGCCCGGCGTAGTTGACGGTGATGTTGTCGATCTGGATGATGTGCATTGTTGCTGCTCCCCTCGTTCAGGAGGGCACACCGCGCGGGCCGATCCCGTTGGTGCGGGTTACAAAAAACGGCTCCGAGCGGCGCGCCCGGAGCCGTAAGCGGCTCATAGGATATTATTGACTGTCTTACAGTCCGTTCAGCGGGCGCACCTGTATACGGTCCGCCCGGAAATGGACGACATCATGGCAAAGCAGGTGATCGCGTAGAAGCCCATGTGTGTCATGCCACCTATTGTAGCGGATGCCATCCCCACCGCCAAGAGGGGAAAAGCGAACCGCGAAAAGTACACCGCCAAGCTCGCAAAGGAACAAAAGCAAGGACGCAAAGGATTCCTTTCAAAAGACTCTTTGCGTGCTTATTTTTCTCTTTGCGAGCTTTGCGGTTAGCTGTTTCCCCTATCTGCACCTCCGGCGAGGAGCCATCCCGGCCGCACCTCAGACCACCGCGGCCTCATAGCGGAACA
This sequence comes from uncultured Anaerolineae bacterium, assembly GCA_964530495.1. Taxonomy (GTDB): domain Bacteria; phylum Chloroflexota; class Anaerolineae; order Aggregatilineales; family Ch27; genus CAZGYW01. The sequence goes on along the minus strand of CAZGYW010000278.1, from coordinate 3,493 downwards.
GCTCCGCCACCGCGGCGGGATGCATCCCCTCGAAGATGCTGTTGCAGGTCGCCAGCAGGTAGCCTTCCGCCCCGCCCTGAGCCAGGCAGCGATCCACCTCGGCCCGGACCGCCGCCAGATCGTCCCGGCACAGCACGCCCACGTCCACATTGCCGATCAGCGCCAGGTCGCGCCCGAACGCGCGCTTGACCGCCGCCAGGTCGATCCCGGCATTCGGTTCCAGCCCGTGAAACCCGGCGAATCCCGCCTCAATCGCCAGCGGCAGCAGCGGGAGGACGTTCCCGTCGCTATGCCAGATCACCGGGACGTCCAGCGCATCCACAATCCGGCGGTGCAGCGGCAGCACCAGATCGCGCCAGGGGGCGGGCGCCACCATCGGCCCGCCAGAATGCGCAGCGTCATCCCCCAGCACGATCACCTCCGCCCCCAGCGCCACCGCCTGCTGGAAAACAGCGATGCACCACTCCGTCCGATCTGCCATCAACTGCCGGACAAAGGCGCGATCGTCGTGCAGACGCGTGAAAAACCGGGCAAAGCCCATCGCCATGTAAGCGGCCATAAACGGGCCGATGTGCGTCCCAAAGATATGGCAGTGATCGGGGTAGCGAGCCTGCACCGCCCGGACGGCAGCCACGTCGAATAGCTGCGCGGCCGCTTCCGGCGGCGTATGGTAGCGCGCCAGGTCGGCGGGCGTATCTACCACGCCATCAACGTACATGCCCGCCTGCCAGACCCGGCCCCATTCGTCAATCCCGGTGCCCCAGGCGTTGCTGCCGGGCAGGGAACGGGATGGCATCATCACGCAGTCCTGGCCCAGATTCACGGCGGCTGTCTGCGCGTCGGGTTGGCCAAGCTCAGGCAACAGCCCGTCGATCCAGATTTCGAAGCGGGGAACCCGGTCCACCGGGCGGTGATCCAGAGCGGCCAGGACACGCTCACGCGGCAGCATGGGCACGGCTACTCCTCCAGCGGCAGGCTTTCCAGGTAGCGGATCAGGGCGTCCAGCTCGGCCAGCGGGAGGTGCCCCAGCAGGGCGTGCGGCCCGTCATCCACGCGGAAGACGTCGAACAGCGTCGCCGCCCGCCCGTCGGAATAGTACGGCGCGGTATCCCACAGCCAGCGCAGGGACGGGGTGTTGACCTCCCCGCCGCCCAGGTCATGGGTCAGGTTATCGGTATACAGCGGCGGAGTGTGGCACTCCGCGCAGCCCCGGGTGAGCCACACCGCCTCCCCGGCCAGCACCTCGTCCGGCGGGATCCGCTGCGCGTTGAGGCCCGGCCCGGCCAGCGAATTGAGGTAGACGACCAGCGCGTCCATATCCGGGGAACGCCCGCTGTTCGGCTGGCCGAGCGCCGGGTACGGCAGCCCGTCAATCAGGCCCGCGCCGTGCTGCAACTCCCGGAACAGGACGTCCAGGTCGGCCAGTTCGTCAAACTCCGCGTGCCAGCCCCAGGGCGGCGTGGCCCACACCCCATACAGCGCGGCCGTGTTGCGCGGCCCGCCGGGGAAGCCAAGCCACGTCTGCCCGTCATCCCCGCCGTCGAAGTGACAGGTGGCGCAGCTCAGGCGGTGATCCTGGCTCAGGCGCGCATCGGCGCTGCCGTGGAACAACTGCGCCCCGATCAGCCAGTCGATCGGCACCTCCAGCCGCGTCGCGGGCAGGCGGTCGACCTCCTCCATGTAGGCGGTTTCGATCACGGAGATCGTGCCGTCCAGGGCGTTGTAGACGAACACGAAGCGGTTGTCAGCGTAGGCTGCGATCCCGCGCGGGTTGGCCCCCACCGCGATGTTGGCAATCGCGTACCCGGTCGCCAGGTTGATCACGGAGACATCGTTGCTGCCGGCATTAGCCACCCACAGCCAGCGCCGGGCGCGGTCCAGGTGCACGTCAAACGGCATATTGACCGGCCGATCGGCCACATCCACCACCACCCGGCTGCGCCGCAGCGACCCCAGCGCCGAGAGTTCGTAAACATTCACCACCGGAAAGACGGTGTTGTCGAACACCAGCACCGGGCTGGCGGCGTTGGCGCGGGTGGCCGGCACGTACGCGCGCGCGTCGTACGGGTCGATCCACACCGCCTGCGCCAGGCGCGAGTCCGGAGTGCCAGGCGTGGAGCGCGCCACGCTGCCGTCCGCCAGGTAGACCATGGAGAGCGCGCCACTCTCGAAATGGGTCACGTACAGGAAGTCCCCGTAGAGCGCCAGACCGGTCGGGGCATCCGGCACGGCAATCGTGCGCAGCACCCGGCCGCTGGCCGCGCTCACCTCGGCGATGGCGTCAGCGCCCTGCAGGGCCACATACAGCAGGTTGCCGTCCGTCACCACGCCCCACGGCCACAGCCCGACCGTGATCGTGTCCCGCACTTCATAGGTCGCCAGGTCGATGATGCTCAGCGTGCCCGCCGCCCGGGCGGTGACCGCCATCCATGTTTGATCCGGAGCGACGGCCAGTGCGCGCGGCTCGCCGCCGACCGGCACCTCGGCCAGGATCTGCTTGCCCGCGATGTCCACCACCGAAGCCGTGCCGCTGAAAGTGTTGGCAGTCACGAGGTAGCGCTGGTTGGCCGCCAGCGCGATGATCCCGCTGCGGTAGACGCGCTCCGTGTTGGGGTTGGGCAGCGCGAAGAGCGGCAGCGGCGTGGCTACCGGCCCCTGCGCCGCCACCGGGAGCGCCCCCGCCAGCAGCATCAGGCCGAGCAGCAGCGCGCCTGCCGTGAACACCGCAAAAAGCCACCGCCGGGGATTGATCATGGGGCCGTCTCCTCAGGCACGGGCCAGCCGGGATACAGCGTCAGCAGCCGGTCGCCAAAGAGCGTCACCGTCCGGCCGGCCATCACCAGCTCACCCTCCGCGTCCTGCGCCTGCAGCACCAGCGTGATCCGCACGGCATCGACGGAGGTCGGCGCCTGGCTGCCCTGCAGGGCGATGTCCAGGTTGGGGAAGGCGGCGTTCAGGCGGCGCGGATCATAGTTATAGGCGAAGATCGTGCCCAGCGCGGGCTGCGCGCCGCTATCCAGCACCAGACCGTTCATCGTGGTCGTGTAGTGCATCTGGACGCCCGTCCATTCCGCCGGAACGGCTGCCGTCAGGTTGAAGGCCAGCGCCAGCGGCAGGCGCGCGTCCGCCTGGCGCGGGTTATCCAGTTGCACAAAGGGCGCGCCTTCCGGCAGCACGTACACGTAGAATTCGCGTTCCTCCGCGCCGGGCACGCCCCCGCTCGGGTACGGCGGCTCCACCTGCCCGGCCGACGTCAGACCGTCGTAGCTGACCTGCAGCCGGATGCGCCAGAGGCCCGGCTCGTCCAGCGCCAGGTTTTGCGTCGGGTCATAGAAATAGCCGATGGCGTTGGCCCGCCCGCTGATGGTCAGAATGCGCCCGGACGGGGTGGTCACGTCAGCCCGCACCTGGCCCGGCAGCGTCGGCGCAATCTGCACCGCCAGGGCCAGGCTGTCGCCCACGGTAAAGATCTGCCCCGGTTGGAACCCGGTGG
>CAZGYW010000277.1:4284-4550 GCA_964530495.1 uncultured Anaerolineae bacterium | reverse complement strand
AATGTCCAGCATCTCAAGTAGACGTGGGCCACCTACATAAGCAGCGGTGTTCTTGACCGTGGCCCGGATGCCTCGCCCCTTGATCGCTTCGAAATCCGTGATCTGCGGCAGTGTCAGGTGACGCTCGGCAGCGCGGGCGCGCATGCCCCGCGCAATCGGGTGTTCCGAATCGCCTTCAAGCGCAGTTGCCAGCGCCAGAGCGTCGTCGTCATCCCACCCATCAACCGTGATCATATCCACGATGCCAAACTCGCCTTTTGTGAGAG
>CAZGYW010000277.1:0-4274 GCA_964530495.1 uncultured Anaerolineae bacterium | reverse complement strand
AGTGAAGTCGTGCAGGCTGGAACCATCCAGGGTGACGTTCAACATCTCCAATAGGCGTGGGCCACCTACATATGCAGCGGTGTTGTTGGCCATGGCCCGGATACCCCGCCCCTTGATCGATTCGAAATCCGTGATCGGCGGCAGTGCCAGTTGACGTTCGGCAGCATAGGCTCGCATGCCTCGCGCAATGGGATGTTCTGAATCGCCCTCAAGCGCAGTAGCCAACGCCAGCGCGTCGTCGTCATCCCACCCGTCAATCGCGATCATATCTATGACGCCAAACTCACCTCTGGTGAGTGTCCCGGTCTTGTCGAAGATGACCGTGTCAACCTGACGCGCGTTTTCCAGGGCAAGCCTGTCCCGCACCAGAATGCCGTTGCGTGCTCCAAGCGACGTGCTGATGGCGACTACAAGCGGAATCGCCAGTCCGAGCGCATGCGGGCAAGCAATAACGAGCACTGTCACGACGCGCTCCAACACCTGCAAATTGAACCCTTGAGCAATGGTCCAGCCGATTGCCGTCAGGAGGGCCACTCCAAGCGCGATATAGAACAGCCAACCTGCAGCCCTGTCCGCCAGAATCTGGGTATTGGACTTGCTCTGCTGGGCTTCCTGAACAAGACGCATGATCCCGGCCAGGGCTGTGTCGTCGCCGATGGCCGTGATCTCCACCCGCAAGCTACCATCGCCGTTGATCGTGCCTGCAACCACACGGTTGCCTGGTTCTTTGTCGACCGGCTTCGACTCGCCCGTGATCAGCGCCTCGCTGACTTCCGAGTGACCCTCCACGACTTTGCCATCGGCAGGGACGCTTGCCCCTGGACGAACCAGAACCAGGTCGCCGGTGGCCAGCGTGCTGACCCGCACTGTCTGCGTGGTGCCATCTGGAAGCAACCTGTCGGCAGTATCCGGCAGGAGTTTGGCCAGTTCGTTAAGCGAACCAGAGGCCTGCCTGACGCTGCGCATTTCCAGCCAGTGGCCAAGCAGCATGATGTCGATCAGGGTGGCCATCTCCCAGAAGAAACCCGTTTCCGGCGACACGAAAACCGCATATACGCTGTAGACAAATGCGACCGAAATCGCTAGCGAGATGAGGGTCATCATGCCGGGACGGCGGTTTCGAATCTCAGGGCCAGCCATCCTGAGAAACGGAATACCGCCGTAGAGGAAGATGCCAGTGGCAAAGATCGGTCCAACTAACTGGCTACCAGGGAATTTCGGCGCAGAAAACCCGAGCCATTCCTGAAGCATCGGGCTGAAAATAAGCACCGGAATGGTGAGCAGCAGGCTCCCCCAGAACCGGGTTCGAAACATGGTTTCATGGCCGGTGTGATCTACGCCGTGACCCGCGTGAGCGGCATGCTTGTCAGGCTGTTCGTGGGGCGCGAGTGCAGGCTGGTGCTCGTGCTCTTTATGCGAGTGGGCCGTTGTTTCAGAAGCCTGAGCGTGACCGGTTGCGTGATCGTGATGGGTGTGGTCTTGGTGGCTGTGATGATCGGTCATTGCGATATCCTGTATTCCCTGCGGTAGAATGCGGGTGAACGGCAAAAAACGGTCAAGTCCGAAAGCTTGCGCAAAAACGGGTTGGCATGGTCTGGCTTAAGCGACCTGACGCTGGAGAACAGGCAAGGGCACGGACTACTACAGACTGACTCTTGTAGTGACTCGCCCATCGGCAAGCACCCGTGCCCCGGTCTCGTGCGTCTTCGCCCGGCTACGAGATCACGAGCGACTTCGCGCGGGCCTCCGCCGCGGCGATCTCCTCCGCGGAGGCGCCCAGCTCGGTCTCGATCTCAACCTCCACCTCCTGGCCTTTCGTCAGCTCGCGCGCGCTGGCGTGCAGCCGCCCCTGCTCGTCCAGCCGGAACGTGATCTCCACGGGGGAGCCGACCGGCAGCCCGTAGGGCAGGCGCAGCTCGGCTTCCGCGATCAGGCGGCTGGCCGGCGGCGGCGCGTACTGCTTCTCCCCGGAGAGGTTGTCCACGATCCGGATCAGGGCCGTGGCCTGGCTCAGCTCGCGCGTGCCGAAGCGCTGGGAGGCCGTGGCCGGCAGCGGGTCGTTGCGCCGGATCAGGTTGCTGACCACTTCCTCCTGGAGCTGGGTGGACCACGCCACCACCCCGAAGCTGCGGCTGGTGACGTTCGTGATCTTCGTCTCCGCCTGCTTCTGCACCGCGCCCAGTTGCAGGCCGTACTCGCGCGCGATCTCCTCCTGCGCAGCGGCCACCACGCCCGCCGCGGCCTCCGCCACCTCCACCTCCTCCGGGGCGACGCCGGTCGCCTCCGCCACGCGAATCCGGATCGCCTGATCGAGCATCAGCTTCTGGCCGTAGATCGCCGCGCCCTTGGCCACCGCCTCGTCCGGCTCGAACAGCTTCGGCTCGCTGCCGAACTCCGCCTGGAGCCGGGCCGCGACCTGCGGCATCCGCGTGGAGCCGCCCACCAGCAGGAGCTGGTCAAAGCGCGTGTAGCCGCGTTTGGCCGCTTCCGCCAGGGCCTGCCGGGTCAGCTCGATGGTGCGGGAGAGCAGGGCCTCGGTCAGCTCATCGAATTCAGCGCGGGTCAGGGTCAGGCGCGCGCGCTGCCCGCCGTGGCTGATGCTCACGTCGGTCTTGTCGCGCTGGGTCAGGGCGTACTTGGCCTGCTCCACGCGCAGGTAGAGGTCCTGCAGCGTCTCCGGCGAATCGAGCGGGTCCTCGGCGGAGCCGGTCTCGCGCTGCCATTCCTCCGCCAGGTGGGCCACGAGGATCTCGTCCCAGTTGCGCCCGCCCAGGAAGTGGTCACCGTCGGTGCAGATCACGGTGATGTTGCCATCCTTGATCTCGATGATCGTGATGTCGAACGTGCCGCCGCCCAGGTCGTAGACCATGATCACCTGGTCCTGGGCCTCGTGCATGCCGTAGGCGATGGCCGCGGCGGTCGGCTCGTTGATGATGCTGCGCACGTTCAGCCCGGCGATCTGGCCGGCGCGGGCGGTCGCGTCGCGCTCCGGGATGCCGAAGTAGGCCGGGCAGGTGATCACCACGTCCTTGATCGTGTAGCCCGTGTACTGCTCGGCGTCCTGCACCACCTTGCGCACGATGTAGGACGCGATCTCCTCCGGCGTGTACTTCTGATCCTGGTAGTAGAACGTGTACTCCTTGCTGCCCATCTCCCGCTTGATCAGGTCGACGGTCGTCTCCGGGTAGAGCAGGCTGGAGTTCTTCGCTTCCTTGCCGACGATCCGCTCGTCACCGTCAAACTGGACGACGGACGGCGTAGTGCGGTCGCCCGCGCTGTTGGGCACAATGCTGGCCCGGTTGTACTCATCGACATACGCGATGCACGAATAGGTGGTGCCCAGGTCGATGCCAAAAATCGGGGTGGCTTGCTCGCTCATCTTCCCTCGCTTACAAAATGATTAACCACAGAGCACACAGAGAACACAAAGAAGAACAGGAATAATGGTCAGGACCGGCGCCAGCTACTCATCCCCGGCGTAGCGGTAGGCGATCACAACCTCCGGCCGCACGATGCGATCCTCGTAGCGCAGGCCGGGGCGCAGCCGCCGCGCGACCGTGCGATCCAGCGCCGGGTCGCGGGTCGGGACGGTGCCCTGCACGCGCTGCGTCCGGCGATCCACCGCCTCGCCCGCCGTCTCGAAGACTTCGAAACCGTACTTCGCCAGAACGCCCAGCAGGTCCTCGCTGATCGTCGCCAGGTTGCCCAGCAGGGAAGCCACCGGCTCGCCCCCCGCCGCCTCCGGGTAGCGCTCCGCGAACCCGACCAGCAGATCGCCCAGGTCCTCCTGCAGGGCCAGCAGGTCCACCACCAGCGGCCGCAGGTGGCCGAAGGCCATCCCATCGCGGTGCTGCTGCAGCTCGCGGTGCAGGGCGTCGATGGTCTGATCCTTGGACTGGTCATAGAGCAGCTTGGTCTCGAAGTGGCGCTCCAGGCGCGCCAGCTGCCCGCTGAGGGCGGCCAGTTCCCGGCGCAGATCGGCCTCCGGCGGCGCCTCCTCGCCCGGCTCATCCCCCGCCGGCTGGCGTTCCGCATCCAGGTAATCGAGGTCGCTCCAGTCCTGCGCGTCGTTCTGATCGCTCACATCCGCCTCCCGGCCCGCTGCCGCATGCGATATGCCTAGCTTACAGCCCCGGGCCGATTCCGCAAGTCCGGCGGGAAAGGCACTCAACACGGATCGCACGGATCAGACGGATCGACACGGATCAAACCCCTGTTATTCTTTGCGCCCTTGCCATTTCCCCTTCGCGCCCTTTGCGGTTGGCTTTTTGGCG
>CAZGYW010000276.1:4071-4598 GCA_964530495.1 uncultured Anaerolineae bacterium | reverse complement strand
CGCGGGTTAACCTGCAGAGTGCCAATGAGATCACCGAGCAGCTGGTTGAAGCCATTCTCAAAGACATCGATCTGACTGGCAGCCAGGTTACCGTCATGCTCAACAGCCTGGGCGCAACGCCGCTTGAAGAACTGTACATCATGTACCGCCATGTCCTCAAGATCTTTTCTGCACACCAGATCGAGGTCTACCGTCCCTACATTGGACGCTTTGCAACATCCATGGAAATGGCGGGCGCTTCCATTACGATCATGAAGCTTGATGCTGAACTCAAGCGCCTGCTGGATGCACCGGCATCGTCGCCATTCTTTGATCACTCCCAGTATGTTTGACCCGGCTGAAGCCTCACCCGGGGAGGACAAGGCGCAGGGGAGTGCGTGATACAGGAGTACCTGAAAATCCGAGGCCCCGGAACCATTGGTGCATCGGATTTTCTGAATAGGCGCATCGCCACTGGCGCGAACCGGCGGTCTGATCCAGCGGGAATGGCCGAGAGCCGCACGAACGGAACGCCGTACAGTTCGAGA
>CAZGYW010000276.1:0-4061 GCA_964530495.1 uncultured Anaerolineae bacterium | reverse complement strand
GGGAGGATAAGGCGCAAGGGAGTGTCTGACACAGGAGTGCCTGAAAATCCGATGCCCCAGAACAGTGGTGCGTCGGATTTTCTGAACAGGCGCAGCGCCACTGGCGCGAACCGGTGGCCTGATCCAACGGGAGTGGCCGAGAGCTGCACGAACAGGACGCCGTGCAGATCGAAAGCAGCGTCTGATTGAATACTCTATGCGTAGAATCAAGCGTCTTCGGCAGGGCTGCTCTCGGCGTAAAAAGCCAGCCAGGGCGGCATCTTGATTCTTGCCATTCAGTAGTGCAGTGTCCTGGCCAGGTTGATAGTTCAACCTGGCCCGGTGGGCTGCCAATCCGCCAGTATCCGGGAGATCGCGCCCGGTGATCACTCAGGAGAGTGCTATGACAATCGCAATTGGCTGTGACGAAGCGGCGTTTGAATTCAAGGAAGTCATCAAGGCGTACCTGATCGCGCGGGGGCAGGAGGTCGCAGATTACGGCGTATACGACACGACCCCTGTGCTCTATCCGGACATCGCTTTGAAGGTTGCCGAGGCAGTCGCCGCAGGCAACCATGAGCGGGGCATCCTCATTTGCGGAACGGGCATTGGTATGTCCATTACCGCCAACAAAGTGCCCGGCATCCGTGCTGCGCTCTGCCACGACGTGTATTCCGCCCGGAAATCGCGGACCAGCAACGATGCCCAGATTATCACCATGGGCGCCCGCGTGATCGCCACCGAGCTGGCAAAAACCATCCTTGATGCCTGGCTGGAAGTCGATTTCCAGGGGGGTGGCTCGACGCCCAAAGTGCAGCGCATTAACGAGATCGATGACCTGTATCATCGCGCTCACGGCGGAAAATAGGCCGGCACGTTCCAGGGGCCGAGGAAACCATCCGTCGCTATCTTCTCGTTCCAGCAACCCACGACGTTCGGATCTGTCGTGGCTGCCAGGTCCGAGAGGCGAGTGGGGAATAGCGAACGGTGGTATGGTGCGCGGCGGGTGCCTGACAATGGCATTCCCTTGAATTGCTGCGCTCCCCGCTTACGCGGGGGGGGCGCCTGCCGCCCTATCCGGTGCCGTGGCCGATGAGTTGAAAGGTGAGGTATCTTCGACTCGCCTGGTGGTGTGCGCGCGATTACGGCAATCACGTACCGGGGCGAAGACGATGCCAGGATTGAAGCACAGAACTGGCTCAGGACAACTGGAAGGGATGGAGGGAAAATGACTGTTGCGGCCCCGGCCGGGCGCTTCTACTTTGGGTCAAACTTCAAGATGCACAAGACCCTGGCAGAAGACAGAGCCTTCATTCAGACCCTGCTCGACTTAAACGTAGCCCGGTCTGACCTTCAATTGTTTATCATCCCTGCATTCACTTCCCTGGGCGGGCTGCAGGGCATCCCCCGCCCCAACAATCTGTGGATTGGCGCCCAGAACATGCACTGGGCCAGCAGCGGGGCGTTCACCGGCGAAATCTCAGCCCCGATGCTGCGCGACGTTGGGGTGGACCTGGTCATGCTGGGTCACGCCGAGCGCCGTCACAAATTTGGCGAGACTGACGCCGAACTGAACAAGAAGGCAGTCAGCGCGGCGGCCAACCAGTTGCGTGTGCTCCTGTGCGTGGGCGAAACAGCGGAACAACGGCAACACAGCGTGACTGACGAGGTGCTTGCCATGCAGCTCAAGATCGCGCTGTCAGGCTACCCGGTAGACCGTCTTGATCAGCTCATGGTTGCCTACGAACCCGTGTGGGCCATCGGTGCCGGCAGCCAGGAAGCCCTCCCGGAAGACATCGCGCCCAGCATCTGCCAGATCCGGCACACGCTTGAGACGCTTTTCGGCTCAGGCAACGCCCTTCATATCCCGGTGCTCTACGGAGGCAGTGTCAACCAGGACAACTGCGGGAGTTATGTGCAGCACACAGCGGTTGACGGGTTATTTGTCGGGCGCGCCGCCTGGCAGCCGGAAGGCTTCGTGGAAGTTTTGCAGACCGGGTATGACACCTGGAAGCGCAGAAATGGTGACGCCAGAGGCAACTGCTCACAAACCAGGAGGCCATAACGGCACACCTGCCTTACAGGGGTTACTCTATCCTGAACACTCCGGGTTGCCACGTCATGCCCGTCCCTGACAGGCAAAACTTCGCGAAATCTGTTATACCAGCGTCGGTACTGTTGCTGTCCTGGCCTGGTGTGGCCGTGATGCCAGCAGCATGCGTTTCATATGGAGGCAATTGACCAATGACCAGACTGTTTAATGATCCAACGCAGTTCAAGGAAGAAATGATCGGCGGGCTCACGGCGGCCTACAGCCGCTATCTGCGGCGCGTGCCGGATGCTGCCGGGGTGATGGCGCTTGGCGCGCCGCAACCGGGCAAAGTCGCAGTCCTGATCGGAGGCGGCTCCGGGCATTACCCGGTCTTTACGGGCTATGTCGGCAAGGGTATGGCTGACGTAGCTGTGATCGGTGATGTCTTCACCAGCCCCTCCGGTGAGCAGATCTACCGCTGCACCAAAGCCGTCGATGGCGGCGCCGGCGTGCTGTACACCTACGGCAATTACAGCGGTGACGTACTGAACTTTGGCATGGCCGAAATGCGCTGCCAGAGTGAGGGCATCGACGTGCGGACCGTGACTATCACCGATGATGTGGCCTCCGCAGAGAATGTCGAAGACCGGCGCGGCATTGCGGGGGACTTCTTCATGATCAAGACCGCCGGGGCCAGCGCGGCACGCGGCGATTCACTGGATAGCGTGGAAGCGCTCACCCGCCACGCCAATGATCGGACCCGCTCGTTTGGCATCGCCTTCAGCGGATGCACTCTGCCCGGCCAGAGCGAGCCGCTGTTCACCGTTGATCCCGGAAAAATGGAGTTAGGGCTGGGGTTACACGGCGAGCCGGGAATCAAATCCGCCGACATGGCCAGCGCCAGCGAAATCGCCCGGATGATGGTTGATACCGTTCTGGCCGGCGCTCCTGCGGATGCTGGCAATAAGGTCGCCGTTCTCCTCAACGGGTTAGGAAGTACCAAGTACGAAGAATTGTTCGTGCTGTACAAGGACATCCACGCGCTGCTTGAAGCCAACGGCCTGACCCTGCATGACCCGTACGTTGGGGAATTCGCCGGATCGCTGAATATGGCCGGGTGCTCACTGTCCCTGCTGTGGCTGGACGATGAACTTCAGGCCCTGTACGATGCTCCGGCATCCACGCCTGCCTTTACACGCCTATAGGAATCACACGCTATGTCTACTCAAGCCAATCTGGCGAAACAATGTATAGCAAATGTCCTGGCCGCCATTGAGCAGGCCGAGGATGAACTGGCGCGGCTCGATGCTTTTGCCGGCGACGGCGATCATGGCGCGGGTATGGTGCGCGGGCTGCGCGCTGCTAACGAGGCTGCTCAGTCCGCTGAGGGCGACCTCGCCGGGCCGGTGATTGCTGCCGCGGGAACCGCGTTCACCAATGCGGCAGGTGGCGCATCCGGGGCGCTGTTTGGCATGTTCATTGCCACTGTCGGCCAGACGCTCAACGCCGAGCCTGACACGGAGAATATCCGTCGCGCGGTCGAAGCCGGGGTCAACATTGTGTGCAAACTCGGCAAGACCAAAGTGGGCGACAAAACCATGATCGACACGCTGATGCCGTTCGTAAAAGCGCTTGAGGAAGCGGCACAGCAGGGGCTTGCGCCGGTTGAGGCCTGGTCCTATGCGCTGCCCGCTGCCAGAAGCGGTATGGAGGCGACGGCCGATATGATCGGCGGCCGGGGCCGGTCATCCCGCCTGGGCGAACGCAGCCGGGGCGGGCTGGATCCCGGCGCGGTCTCTTCCTACTATATGCTTCGAGCGGTCGCTGATACGCTCAACGCTCCCTAACTGGAGTACGTGTTATGCGAGTCAATGGCAAACACTACCGCACTATCTGGCTTAAGCCGGGCGATCAGACCGTTGTGCAAATCATTGATCAGCGGCCGCTGCCCCACCGGTTCGTGATCGATGATTTGCAGACCGTTGCGGAAATGGCCACTGCCATCAAGATCGGAAGAGCACACGTCTGAACTCCAGTCACCGCTCATTAT
>CAZGYW010000275.1:3326-4602 GCA_964530495.1 uncultured Anaerolineae bacterium | reverse complement strand
ACCGTCAGCGCCAGCGAGTCGCGGTCCACCCAGCCCAGCACCGGCCCCACATCCGTCTGCATCCCGCTGACCAGGATGCGCCGCCCGTCGAGTGACCAGGAGCCGTCCTCGTGCCGAATCTCCTGCGGGTCATCCCCCGCGTTCCAATCCGGTGTAATCATCGCCAACTGTCCCGGGAAGCCGCCTTCCCGCCCGCGCTGGACGAGCAGCCGGGTACCGTCCGGCGACCAGGCGAACCCGTTCACGATCCGCGCTTCAACCGCCCCCCGAATGTAGGCATAGCGGTTCTCCAGTGCGTGATGTGTTTGCTGCGCGTCCACATTCGGGTCGAGCCGCCACACCCACAGGCCATCGCTCGGGGTATCGCCAATCCGCCCGCCGCCATCACCACGCGCGCCGGGAGTCTCCGCCACAAAAGCCACGGCGCTCCCGTCCGGCGCCCAGGCGACCTGCGTGAAGCGGATCGTGGCGCTGGGCAGGGGCGAGCCGACCAGTCCCTCATCCCCGATCCGCAACCGCAACCCATAGCCGGGATGGTCGGGGTCCGGATCGTAGACGACCACCGGCCGACCCTCCGGCCCGAAGTCAACCGCCACGATTGACCGGGCATCGTCCAGCGGCGGGCGCACCTGCAACGACTGTGGATCAAGCACATACGCGCCCTGCAGCGCCGGGGCCGCGCCACCGCCGGTCACCCCGCCCTGCCCGGCACTGAAGTCCGGGATCGGCAGCGAGGTTGGCGGGACGCTGACAACGGGCGGTGGCGGCGGTGGCGGTGGGGGCAGCGGCGTCGGCAGTAGCGTTGGAGTCATCGGAACCGGCGTGCTGGTGGGCAGGATTCCCAGGTCCGGCACCCGCGTGATCACGGGTGTGAAGGCCCGCGTCGGCACCTGGAAGATCTGCACCGTCAGGATAATCGGCGTCCGGGTCGGCGGCGGCGCGCTGGTGGGTCGTGCTGTGGCGGTCAGGGTAGCCGGACGCGGCGACGCGGTGACGGTGGGCTTGACCAGCGGCAACGCGGTGCGGGTGGCTGTTGGCGAGGAGGTGTGCGTCAGCGTGGGTTTGGTGATCGGCGGCGGGGTGGCAGTTGGCAGCGCGGTGGGAGTCGCGCTTGCCGTGGCAGTGAATGTGCCGGTAGGCGAAGCGGTCAGCGTCAGCGTGGGCCGCGCCGTGCTGGTGAAGGTTCCGGTCGGCGTGCGCGAAGGCTCAGGAGTCGCTGTCGGGATCGGCGTCAGTGTCGGCTTCGGTGTTGGTGTGGCGGTTACTGTGCTGGTCA
>CAZGYW010000275.1:1718-3226 GCA_964530495.1 uncultured Anaerolineae bacterium | reverse complement strand
GTCGGCCTGGGCGTGTGTGTGGCGGTGGCCGATGGCGCGGGTGTGCGGCTCGGCGTTGCGCTGGACGTGGAAGTCACGGTCGGCGTAGCCGTCGCGGACGGCTCGGGCGTGCCCGTGGCAGTTGGCGTATCAGTGGGTGTCACCGTCGACGTAGCAGTTGGCGTGAATGACGGTGTTTCCGTTGCTGTTGCTGACGGCAGGGGCGTATCCGTAGCGGAAGCGGTTGGCGTCGGCGTGCCGGTTGGAGTCGGGCTCTGGGTCGGCGTGGTGGTTGCGCTCGGCGTGGGCGTGTTCGTCAAGCGCAGGACGACCGCCGTTGGCGTGCTGGCTGGCGTGCGGGACGGCGTATGCGTCGGTGCCAGGGTCGGCGTCGCGCGCGGAATGCCCACCGGCAGGTTGCAGCCCAGGGCGGCCAGCATCAGGCTCAGCCCGGCGATCATAACCGGAAACCATAATCGGCGTCTCATGCCTGCATTATACGTCCGGTTACGCGTCCCCCACAGGACGCCCGCCTGACGGCTGGCCCACGCTGCCACACCTGGCCCCGGGGAATGCTATACTGCATGGCAGTGGCAATCTTCTCAGCCCCGGAGGATTCTTGAGCGCCGCACAGACTGCATCCACCGCCGCATCCACCCCGGACCTGGCCTGGCGCCTGCGCCCTGCCCGGCTGGAGGATGCGCGCGCCCTTCACGCAGATTGCATGCCGGAAATGGAGTCGGAGCGCGTCCACCGCCTGGTGGAGCAGGGTCAGCGTGCCGCGCGGAATCAGCGCGGGCTGGGCCTGGTGGTCGCGCTGCCGGATGGCCGGCTGGTCGGCTTCGGGCAGGTGACGCTCTGGCCGCGCGCGGCCGAGATCAGCGACGTAACCGTGGGCTTAGCCTGGCGTAGCCGGGGTATCGGCACCGCCCTGATCCTCACCCTCGCGGAGAGCGCCCATCGACTGGGTGCCGGCCGGGCCGAAATCGGCGTCAGCGGCCACAACCCGGCCGCCCTGCGGCTCTACCGGCGGCTGGGCTTCGTCCCCGGCCGCACGCTGACGCTCGACCTGGGAGCCGGGCCGGAGCCGGTCACCTATCTCTGGCAGGCGCTGCCCATCCGCCCGATCAACCCGGATAGCCCAGCATCGGTAGGACCTCGCCCTCCAGGGTAACGTAACGCTTGAGCAGGTCAACCGTCAGGCAGGAATGCACCGGCAGCACAAACAGCAGGTCGCCAATCCGGGCCTGCGCCAGCAGCTCCGGCGTGGCCTGCACGATGCCGTGTTCCTGTGAAAGCTCCGCCACGGTGCAGCCGGGAAGCGGCGCGCCCCACCCGGCGCCCTCCGGCAGCGCCACCGCGCCAAAGCTGACCGTCCCGTCCGCGCGCGTCAGCCGTTCTTTGGAAAGATGCACCCCGCCGCCGTAGATCACGATCCGGCCGATCTCCGGATGTAACGCCACAATCGGGCAGGCGACCGCCACCGCCACATCCGCCGCCGTGCAGGAGCCAAGCGCGACCTGCATCAT
>CAZGYW010000275.1:0-1618 GCA_964530495.1 uncultured Anaerolineae bacterium | reverse complement strand
GATCTCGCGCCAGTTGACCGGGAAAGCGACCAGGATATCGTCCCAGCCGTGCGCCGCGAAGTATTCTGCCATGCCCACCGAAGACACCGTGATCGCCGTGACGCCCTGCTCCCGGAACCACTCCCCCACTGCGGCGGACTGGTGGGTCTTGAAGTGCGGGCGGAACAGGACGCCGCTCCGGCGCGCCTTCGCGGCCATGCGGGCGATGTTACCGCGAGCGATGGCGCCGTTCAGCACGGCGGTCGGTTTCGTGATCTCAAATGGCATGGGGAGTCGCCTCCTGACACAAAGAGCGCGGGCAGGCTCCTATTGTAGCCCGCCCGCGCGGCAACCGGGGATCCGGCAGTCTATTCGGCGACCACCTCAAAAACGGTGCCGTCCACGACCACGATCACCTGCTGGCCCAGCCCGAAGTAATCACCCAGGATTGCGTTCTGCGCCACCAGGTCGAAGTAGTCGTCGCTCAGGAACGTGATCCGGCGGGTGGTCATCGTCTCCGGGTCATAGGCCGTGTCGATCCACACCCCGTCGCGGAAGACGAACGTCTTGTCGCGCACCTGGCGGATCACGCTGCGGGTCTCCACCAGTTCCCCGGCCTTGTTCGTGACCGCCGTCGGCATGGCAGCCGGGGCCTCCGCGCCACGCGCGCCGCCAATCGCCTCCGCCGCGTCGACCGCCGCTGCGCCCGCCGACTGGCTGAAAGCGCGATCCATGCTGGCGCCCGTTTCAAACCTGATCTCGTTACGCCCGGTCTGGGTGAAAATGTCGTCTTCCTGGATCAGGAAGGAGGTGTAGGGCGTGATGATCCCGTAGCGGATGCTGAGCTGGATCACGCTCTCCACCAGCTCCTGGTTCTCCCCCCGCAGCCGGATCTGGTCCAGCAGCGCCCCGATCCGGCGGGTGGCCCACAGCCGGGGGATGAACACTTCGGCATCCGTCCCGGAGCCGCCCCCCGCGTTGCCGGGGAAATTCAGGCCGCTGTACGAGAAGGTCTGCCGTTCGCCGTTGACCTCGCCCACCAGGCGGACGGTTACATTCTCGGCGCGGTCGCGGTAGCGGCCGACCAGCACCATCTGCGTCCCGGCGAAAAGGTCAGGCAGCGGCTCGCCAGGATACATATCCTCGATCAGCACCCCGTCAAACTCCAGGGCGATGTTGGTCAGCACCGGCGCGTTGACCCTGGCATACAGCGCGGCGACTTCCTCGTCGATGCGCTCGCCGGGCCGGACGTAGGCACTGGTGCCCCGGTTATCCTGCGCCAGTTGATCGAGCAGGAAGGTATCCACATCATCACCCACGCCAAAGCTGAACAGGCGCACGTTGGCCGGGGCGGCGGCGTCCACGTTATCGATGATCCGGTCGATGGCGGTTTCACCCTCGGTAGGCAGGCCATCCGTCACGAACAGGAGCACCGTGGCCCGTTCGGGATCGGCCATGCCCAGCGCCTTGCTCAGCGCCCCATTGATGTCCGTCCCACCAATGGCTTCCAGGCCATTGACCCAGCGCGCGGCACTGCCTGCCTCCGCCGGAGATACCAGGTTGCTGGCGTAGATGCGGCTACCGGTGCTGAACACCACCACGTTGAAGCGGTCCTCCGGGTTGAGGTTATCCAGCACGT
>CAZGYW010000274.1:4374-4620 GCA_964530495.1 uncultured Anaerolineae bacterium | reverse complement strand
GGCCGATGCCGATGATGCATACGTCGCGCATAAAGTCAGCCCTCAGCTATCAGCGAACGGCTTTCAGCTCTCAGCAATCAGCTTTCAGCCAAAAACAAATACAGAAGCGGTCAGCTATCGGGCCTGCGGCCCGGCCGCAAGCGGTCAGCTAAAAACAAATACAGAAGCAGTCAGCTATCAGCTAAAGACAAATACACAAGCGGTCAGCAGTAGCTAAAGACAAAAACACAGGCGGCTAGCGGCTAG
>CAZGYW010000274.1:0-4364 GCA_964530495.1 uncultured Anaerolineae bacterium | reverse complement strand
CCGTAAGCGGTCAGCGGTCAGCTAAGCAATCGCAACAGAACCCCAATCTTCATCTCGCGGGTGTGCCGTGTCGTGCAGAGCGGTTGTACGGGCGGTTCGCGAACCGCCCGTACAGGTCGGCTGTTCATCCAGCTTCGTGCAATGCTTAGCGCGGCAAGGCGATCTTTGCGGCGAGAAACAGCCGCTGCCGATCCAGAGCGTTACCACCGTACCACGGCGGGACTCTCAGAACCTACCAGGTTCGCTCATTTGCTCCCATTGTGGGCCAGCTCGCGCGCGATCTCGTCCGCTGACCAGCGGTGCAGCCCATCCAGCACGACCACGTCCGGGCGGCCCAGCAGCCAGTCATCGTGGCGGACCTCCAACTCCTGCAGGTAGTCCAGCGTGACGCCGGTCTCCTCCGAACGGTTGCGGGCCTTCAGGCGCGCCAGGCATTCGGCGGCGGGCGTGCGCAGGTAGAGGATCAGGTCCGGCCGGGGGACGGTAGGCGCCAGCGTCTCCCAGACGGCGCAGTACAGTTCCCACTCGTGATCGTCCATGCCGCCGGTGGCATGCAGCCCCGGCGCGAAGGCGTAGCGATCCGTACCGATGCTGCGCTCGGCGACCGTGATCCGGTCAGCGGGGCGGCCCTCCAGGGCGCGGACGCGGGTGGCGAAGGCCACCATCTGGAACGTGAACGACCAGCGCGGCATGTCGGCGTAGAAGCGATCCAGCCAGTTGGTGGAAAAACCCGTCTGCCAGACCGGGACCGGCTCCGGGATGAAGTGGAACGCGCTGCTCTGGCGGAGCGCCTCCCCCAGGGTGCTCTTGCCGCTGGCGATGTTGCCTTCAAGGTTGACGAGCATCGACGTGGTCTCCGGGTGCATGGGTGACGGCGGGCAACAACCCTTACGATGATACCATGCCGGGCGATTCCCAAAACATCTCACCGCAAAGATCGCAAAGGGAAATACCAGAACGCAAAGGAATTGCTCCGAAGAGTATTTCTTTGCGAGCTTTGCGGTGAGCTTGAATCCGCTGTCAGCCCCCTCCCGATCGCCCGCGGCCAGCCGATATTGTCAACCCCGCGGCGGGCATGTACAATCGGGAGGAATGCACGCAGCACCCGCTGGACGGTCTTTACCCAAGCCAGGCGCCATCCTGGCCCGTCGTTTTGTGCGGGCCTGAGCAGTTGAGGGACGCTTTTGTTCAATCATGAGGCCGAAGTGCGGGCGTTTACCCTGGGTGATCTGCCCCTGATTCAGCGCCTCAAGTCGCGCGGGATCAGCCTGGATAGTGAGGGGTATCTCTCGCGCGGTCTGCATACCATCAGTGATGCGACACTCTCCCAGTTGCCGCTGGGCGACCTGGGCGCGCCGACGGTTGTGGTGCGCCAGGGGCAGGAGCACGCCTTTGGCCAGTTGCGCCATGATCCGGTTGCCCCTGACGCCCACATCGTGTTTATCGCGCCGCGGCTGCCGGAAGATTTCACGCATCTGCAGGAAGGCACGTGGCTGGCCCTGCTGGATGGCCTGGGGCAGCTGGCAGGGCTGCGCGGCGCGCAGAACATCCACGCAGAAGTGGACGAAAACAGCGTCGTATTTGAGGCGCTGCGCCATGCCGGGTACGCTTCCTATACGCGGCAGGACATCTGGCGGCGGCCACCCTCCCCGCTGCCGGCGCCGCGTGACGGGGTGATCCTGCGCCCGGCGCGGGCGGATGACCTGCCGGCCATCCGCTACCTGCACGCCCAGACCGTCCCCAGGCTGGCCCAGACCGCCGATCCGGCGCCCGGTTCGAGCGGGGTCGTGGCGGTGTGCGGCGGGGCCATCCGCGGCTTTGTGGCGGTGAGCGCCGGGGGTCGGGGTGTCTACCTCAAGCCCTACCTGCATGCCGATGAAGGGGCGCATGCGGCCGCGGTGCTGGCCGGGACGCTGTGGCAGGCACCGCATACCAATTCCCTGCCGGTTTACTGCTGCGTGCGGCAGTACCAGGCCTGGCTGAGCGGGCCGCTGGAGGAACTGGGGTTTGTGCCGTGGGCGCGCCAGACGGTGCTGGTCAAGCACACGGCGGCCCGCGTGGAACGCCCCGCCTTCGCGACGCTGTCCTCGATCCAGGGCGGCATCACCATCCAGGGCGGCCGCACCGGCCGCTGTTAGCCCGACAGGCAGCGCGCCTGAGGGGGTACCGGAACATGGGCATTTAACGTAACAGAGATGTGTGGGTTCAGAATGTAACGCTAACCGGCGCGGGGCAGCCCGGCGCCACGACCAACGACCAGAAAGAGTGACACAGATTTGGATTACCAGATAACTGACGACCTCGAAAAGCTGCAGGCGGTGCTGCCGACGTCGATCCGGCACCGGCTGGAGGAACTGGGGCGCGCAGATGAACTGCTGGAGGTGATCCTGGACCTGGGGCGCAAGCCCACCGCACGCTACACCGATGGGGAAGTCGTGCTCGCGGACCAGGAAGTCACCCCGGTCATGATCGAGTATGTGGTGGAGCGCGTGGGCGATTTCGACCTGGACAACCGGGCCGGGATCGAGCGCACGCTGCACCGCATCAGCGGCATCCGCAACCGGCGCAATGACGTGGTGGGCCTGACCTGCCGCGTGGGGCGCGCCGTGTACGGCACGATCGACATCATCCAGGACCTGGTCGAATCCGGCCAGAGCATCCTGATCCTCGGCCCGCCCGGCGTGGGCAAAACCACCATGCTGCGCGAAGCCGCCCGTGTGCTGGCCGAAACGCGGCGCGTGGTGATCGTGGATACCAGCAACGAAATCGGCGGGGATGGCGACGTGCCGCATCCGGCGGTGGGGCGCGCCCGGCGCATGCAGGTAGCCCGGCCCGACCTCCAGCATGAGGTCATGATCGAGGCGGTGGAGAACCACAACCCCGAGGTGATCGTGATCGACGAGATCGGGCGCGAGCTGGAAGCCCTGGCGGCGCGCACGATCGCCGAGCGCGGCGTCCAGCTCATCGGCACGGCGCACGGCAACACGCTGGACAACCTGCTGCTCAACCCGACGCTCTCCGACCTGGTGGGCGGCATCGAGTCTGTGACGCTCTCCGACGAGGAAGCGCGGCGGCGCGGCACGCAGAAAACCGTGCTGGAACGGCGCAGCCCGCCCACGTTCGACGTGCTGATCGAGCTGCAGACGCGCCACAGCCTGGCGGTGCATGAGGACGTGGCGGCGGCGGTGGATGCCGCCCTGCGCGGCCGGCCGCTTTCCGCCGAGAAGCGCACCCGCACGGCCAGCGGCGAGATCCGCAAGACAGTCGAGCAGCCGGAGTACAGCGTGGTGGCCGCCACCGAGCGCGGAGGACGCCGCCAGCGCAATGGCAGCTCCCCAAAAGCGGAGCCGGTTTTCGACTCGGCGGCGGTCAGCGCTGACACGCGCCACCTGCCCACGCTGCATGTGTTCGTGCATGGCATCGCCCGCAACCGCTTGCAGCAGGCTGCCCGGCGCCTGAACCTGCCGGTCATCATCGAAAACGAGCTGACCGGCGCCCAGGCGCTGCTCACGCTCAAGAACTTCTACCGCCGCCGCCCGCGCCTGATCGTGGACGCCGAGCGGCGCGGCATGCCGATCTACGTCCTGCGCGCCAACACCGTCACCCAGATGGAGAACTTCCTGGTGGACGTCTTCCAGCTGGAGCGCCACGCGGAAGACCCGCTGACCGCCGGGCTGCGCGAAGCCGAACAGGCTATCTCCCAGGTCATGGTTGGCTCTGAGGAAGAGATCGACCTGGAGCCGCAGCCGCCGTACATCCGGCGCCGGCAGCACGAGCTGGCCCGCCAGGCCAACCTGGCCAGCCAGAGCATGGGCAAAGAGCCGAACCGCCACGTCCGCATCTCCCGGGACCTGGAATAGCGGCGAACGCAACACACAACCGCGCCAGGGGTGGGGATGTGCCTCACCCCTGGCGTATCTGACGGGGATATAGAGCCGTATCGTTAAGGTTAGCGGGTAAGTGGTGAGCTGCCATGAGTGGTGTGCCTCCGGGCACGGATCGCATCCCGGTTGAGTTTCTGGAGCTGGAAGGCGCGCCGGGCGTCTGTTACCTGTTGCTGCGTTTTCGGGAAGGCTGGCAGGCCGGGCACTTCCGCATCGCGGCGGGGGTGTGCTGGGCCACGATCCAGGAGCGTGTGCCGCCCGGGCAGCAGTGCTACTCGATCTTTCTGCTGGAGCGGGGGTCGCGCCTGCACCAGGCAGGTCTGGTGGGTGAGGTGATGCGCGCGATCCGGCATCCGGTTTTCCCCCGGATTGCCATGACCTATGTGGTCGGCCTGGATGCCTATGCGGCCACGATTGCGGTGCAGATTGTGAGGGTCGCGGCCTGGATGGCGGCCACGCCTGCGCCCTATACCGTCTGCG
>CAZGYW010000273.1:0-4644 GCA_964530495.1 uncultured Anaerolineae bacterium | reverse complement strand
CAGGTGGCAGGTAGCGGCGCAGCAAGCTGCACCGGCGGCGCGTACGAGCACGGAGGCGACCGCCATCAGTGTGTTCCACCCGCGTGAATCCGTGTTCGCTCCGTGAAAATCCGTGCCCTCTGTCTTTTGCTTGCCGCCTGGACGCCCCCGGGCGCAGCATGCTGACGCCCCTACCGCCTGCCGCCTGGACGCCTGCTGGTGTTCCCCGCCCCTCTAATGTGCTTCCTATGGTAGAATGCATGGTTTCCCCGTAGACTATAGGGGAGTGTCCGGACGAAACCGAAAGACGAGTGCCAACCGATGCCAGAAGAACGCCTGCAAAAGCTCCTGGCGCAGGCCGGGATTGCTTCCCGCCGCGCCAGCGAAGACCTCATCCGCCAGGGCCGCGTCACGGTCAACGGCGTCAAAGCCACCGTCGGCACCAAGGTTGACACTGCCGAGGACACCATCCGCGTGGATGGCGAGCTGGTGCGCTTCAGCGCGGAAGCGACCGTGTACATCATGCTCAATAAGCCGAAGGGCATCGTCAGCGCCGCCAGCGCCCAGCGCCAGGAAGAGCGCCAGACCGTGCTCGACCTTGTCAACGTCGTGGAGCGCGTTTACCCGGTCGGGCGGCTGGACGCGGACAGCGAGGGGCTGATCCTGCTCACCAACGATGGCGAACTGACCCAGCGCCTCACCCATCCCCGCTACGGGCATCAGAAAACGTACCGCGTGCTCGTCAAAGGCACACCGACGCAGGACCAGGTTGACTCCTGGGCGGCGGGCGGCATCCTGCTGGATGACGGCCCGACCGCGCCCTGCACGGTCACGATTGAGAACGCGGTGGAAGCGGGCACGTGGCTGGAGATCACCATGGGCGAGGGCCGCAAGCGCCAGATCCGGCGCACCGCTGTCCGGCTCGGCCTGCACGTGATGCGCCTGATCCGCACCCGGATGGGATCGCTGCGCCTGAGCGGCGTCAAGCCCGGCGAATGGCGCTTCCTGACGGCGGAAGAAGTCACCGCGCTCAAGGAGGAAGCGGCCAGCATCCCCCTGGCGCGCAAGCCGCGCCGCCGCATTGCCACCCCCCGGGCGGCAACCGGCAAGCCCGCCGGATCGCCCGCCCGCAAGGAGGATCGTCCAGCCGAGTCAGGCGGCCGCCCGGCGGCCCGCAAGCGGCGTCCAATCCGCAGCGAATGGCAGTCGAACCCGGACGAGGCTCCCACCCCCGCCGCCGGCAAGGACAAAGGCAAACGCCGCTCCCCAACCCGCACCCGCACGGCGGAGGAAGGCGAACGTCCGGCTGCGCAGGATCGGCCGGAAAAAGGCAAACGCCGCTCCCCAACCCGCGCCCGCACGGCGGAAGAAGGCGAGCGCCCGGCTGCGCAGGATCGACCGGGCAAAGGCAAGCGCCGCTCCCCGGCAGGCGGCATTTCCGGCGGGCGCGGCAAAGGCTCGACCGGGCCGAGTCGCAAGCCGACAGGCGGCAAGCCCACCCGCCCGGCCGCGCGGCGTGACACCAGCAAGGGTAAGAGGGGGGGATGACCATCAGCGCAGCCGACAACTGGGCCGTTCGCCAGCGCGACGAGTACGCCTCCCACCGGCGCTTCATGCGCGATGTCGTCTTCCGGGGGCTGATCCCGCTCGTCTGGAAGCTGAACGTCAGCGGCCTGGAGCACATCCCGGCCAGCGGCCCGGTCATCCTGATGATCAACCACATGGCCGCCATCGACCCGATCGTCGTGGTCGCCACCGTCCGCCCGCGCTTTGTGGTGCCCATGAGCAAGATCGAGAATTTCGAGATGCCCGTGGTCGGCTCCCTGATCCGCTTCTGGGGGGCCTACTCCGTCCACCGCGAGCGGGTGGACCGCGAGGCGCTCAACACCGCCATCGCCCTGATGGACGCCGGCGAAATGACGCTCATCGCGCCGGAAGGCACGCGCAACCACGGCCTCCAGCGCCCCAGGGACGGCCTGGCCTTCATCGCCACCCGCACCGACGCCCAGATCGTCCCGACCGCGATTTTCGGCACCGAGGGCTGGCCGCGCGACCTGCTGATCCCCTGGCGGCGGACTCCGGTCCAGGTGCGCTACGGCCCGGCCTTCCGCCTGCGCCGCAGCGAGCAGGGCCGCACCCCGCGCGACGCGCTGCGCACCATGACCGACGAGATGCTCTACCAGCTCGCGCTGCTGCTGCCGGAGCGCTACCGGGGCGACTACGCCGACCTGAGCCAGCTTACAACCGACACCCTGGACTTTGTGGAACAGCCTGCAACGATACCATTGCTTAAGGAGACTCAAGCGTGACGACACTTATTCACGGGTTTGAACTGCTGGAAGAACGCCACATCCCCGAACTGGACACCCTGGCGCGGCGCTACCGCCACGCACGCACCGGCGCGGAGCTGATTTCCCTGGAGAACAACGACGAGAACAAGGTCTTTGGCGTCAACTTCAAAACGCCGCCCGCCGATTCGACCGGCCTGCCGCACATTATGGAACACTCCGTGCTGGGCGGCTCGCGCAAGTACCCGGTCAAGGAGCCGTTCGTCGAGCTGGTCAAAAGCTCGCTGAACACCTTCCTGAACGCCATGACCTTCCCGGATATGACCTGCTACCCGGTCGCCAGCACCAACCTCAAGGACTTCTACAACCTGGTGGAGGTGTACCTGGATGCCGTGTTCTTCCCGCGCATCACGGAGAAGACGCTCCAGCAGGAAGGCTGGCACTACGAGCTGGAGGATAAGGACGGCCCGCTGACCTTCAAGGGCATCGTGTTCAACGAGATGAAGGGCGCCTACTCCTCCCCGGAGAATCTGCTCGGCCGCTATACAGAACATCACATCCTGCCGGATACCCCTTACGGTCACGACTCCGGCGGCGACCCGTCCGTGATGCCGGACCTGACCTACGCCCAGTTCAAGCGCTTCCACGAGACCTACTACCATCCCTCCAACGCCCGCATCTGGTTCTACGGGGATGACGACCCGGCGGAGCGCCTGCGCCTGATCGACGCCTTCATCGCCGATTTCGACCGGATCACGGTCGAGGCTGACGTGCCGCTCCAGCCGCGCTTCGAGGCGCCGCGCAGCGTCACCCTGGGCTATGACGCCGGGGAAGAAGCGGATTCCGGCAAGCGCGGGATGGTCACGGTGAGCTGGCTGCTGCCGGAAACGACCGACATCGAAAACATCATGAGCCTGGGCGTCCTGAGCCACATCCTGATCGGCACGCCCGGCTCCCCGCTGCGCAAGGCCCTGATCGACTCCGGCCTGGGCGAAGACCTGGTCGGCGGCGGGCTGAGTCCTTACCAGCGCCAGGTGTACTTCTCCACCGGCATGCGCGGCATCGACCCGGCGGACGCCGGCCAGATCGAAACCCTGATCCTGGATACGCTGGCCGGGCTGGCCCGCGACGGCATCGAGCCGGACATGATCGAAGCCGCCATGAACACGGTCGAGTTCGGGCTGCGGGAGAACAACACAGGCCCCTACCCGCGCGGGCTGGTCCTGATGCTTGGCGCGTTGCCCGTCTGGATGCATGGCGGCGATCCGCTGGCCGCCGTTGCCTTCGAAGACCCGCTGGCCCGCCTCAAGACCCGCGTGGCGGACGGCCGCTTCTTTGAAGGGCTGATCGAGGAGCACTTCCTGAACAACCTGCACCGCTCCACCGTGATCATGGCCCCCGACCCGACCGTCCGTGAGCAGATGGAAGCGGCGGAACAGGCCCGCCTGAGTGCGGCTCGCGCCACCATGACCGAGTCCGATCTGGACGCGGTGCTGGCCGATGCCGCTGAACTCAAGCGCATCCAGGAGACGCCTGACGCGCCGGAGGCGCTGGCCACCATCCCGACCCTGACCCGTGCCGACCTCGACCGCGAGATCAAGCGCATCCCGCGCGAGATCATCGAGGGCGACGCCACGATCCTGTACCACGACCTGTTCACCAACGGGATCGTGTACCTGGACCTGGCCTTCGATCTGCACACCCTTCCGGCGGAGTACCTGCCGCTGGTCTCGCTCTTCGGCCGCGCCCTGCTGGAAATGGGCACCGAAACTGAGGATTACGTCAAGCTCTCGCAGCGCATCGGGCGCAAGACGGGCGGCATCGGGGCGACCAGCTTCGTCTCCCCCGTGCGCGGCTCCGACGAGGCCACAACCTGGCTCGTCCTGCGCGGCAAGGCGATGGCGGCCCAGACCCAGGACCTGCTGGACATCCTGCGCGACGTGCTGCTGACGGTCAAGCTGGATAACCCCACCCGCTTCCGCCAGATGGCGCTGGAAGATAAGACCGGGCTGGAGGCGGCGCTCGTCCCGCATGGGCATGCGGTGGCCCTCAGCCGCCTGCGCGCCCGCTACACCGAGGCCGGGTGGGTGCTGGAGCAGATGGATGGCGTCAGCCAGCTCTTCGCTGTGCGCAGGCTGATCGACGCTATCGACAGCGATTGGGCCGGGGTGCTGGAACAACTGGAAGCGATCCGCGCCCTCCTGATCAACCGGGACGCCATGCGCGTCAACGTCACGCTGGATTCGGCCAACTGGGCGACCTTCCAGCCGCAGCTGGCCGGGTTCCTGGGCGGGCTGCCCTCCCGCCCGGTGGAACGCGTCACCTGGGCGCGGCCGGAGCTGCCGGAGTACGAAGGGCTGACCATCCCGGCCCAGGT
>CAZGYW010000272.1:0-4647 GCA_964530495.1 uncultured Anaerolineae bacterium | reverse complement strand
TCGATACGGATCATGAAGCGTCCTCCTGAGGAGCACGGGCCGCAGCCAACGCCGAAGAATTATAGCCCACAATCGCCGCAATCAGCGGTTACCCAACATAATGGCGCACAATGGCATCCACCTGGGATGCGTACCCACCGCCAAAGAGGTTCATGTGGACCAGCAGCGGGTAGAGCTGGTAGAGCAGGCGGCGCTCGGCGTAGCCGTCCAGGGGATGAACCTCCCGGTAGGCCGCGTAGAAGGCGGGCGGGAAGCCGCCGAACAGCTCGGTCATGGCCAGGTCAACTTCGCCATGACCGTAGTACACCGCCGGGTCGATCAGCACCGGGCTGCCATCCGCCGCCAGCATGAAGTTGCCACCCCACAGGTCGCCGTGGAGCAGGCCGGGCATGATCGCCGCGTCATCCAGGAATGTGGGCAGCCGGGCCTGCAGCCGCTCCAGCGCGCGCTCCCGCGCCGGGGGCAGCGCCCCGCCCCGGCGGGCAATCGCCATCTGCGCCCCGATGCGCTCATCCCGGTAGAAGGCCGCCCAGCTTGCCGTCTGGCGGTTGGATTGCGGCAGCGACCCGATGTAGTTGGCGGTGGCGAAACCGTGGCGGTCGCTCGTGACAGCGTGCAGCGCGGCCAGCTCGCGTCCCAAACGTTCCGCGCAGGCCGCCGTCAGCAGGCCACGCCCGCCCGGCTCGATCCATTCCAGGGCCAGGAACGCCGGGGACGCCCCGACCGCCAGCACGTCCGGCACGCGCACCGTCCCGGTGGCCCGGAGCGCGGCCAGCCCGGCCGCCTCCGCCGCGAAGAAATCCGGCGGCACGCCCCGGTTCCACTTCAGGAACACGGCACCGTCCAGCAGGTCCAGCCGCGCCGCGTGGTTGATGTCCCCGCCGTGCACCGGGCGAACATCGCGGATGCCTGCGCCCAGCGCCGCGCTGACGGCCTCGCGCACATCGGGCGGAATCACGGGGCAAGCTCCCCCTGCAACGTCGCAAAGAGGCCGTCCACCCCCTGCCGGATCAGGGCGAACGCTTCCGGGTAGCGCTGCGTGCCGTAGGGGTCGAACACGTCTTCCAGGCCCAATTCTGGCGCATAGGCCAGCAGGAGCCGGACCGGCGCACCCGCTTGCCCGGCAGGCCGCAGCGCCTCCGCCGCGGCGTGGGTCTCCCGGTCAAGGGCGATCAGGAGATCATAGTGCCTGAAATCGTCGGGGGCGAGGCGGCGCGCTGATCCGCTGGCCGCAATTCCGTGGGCGGCCAGTTCCCGCGCCGCTGCCAAGTTGATCGGATCGCCGGGCCGGGCGCTCACACCGGCGGAGGCGGCGCTGATGCGCTCCGCCAGACCCGCCTGTGCCGCGCGCTCGCGCAGCCAGGCTTCCGCCATTGGCGAGCGGCAGGTGTTCCCGGCGCACACGAACAGCACGCGTAACGGCGCATCCGGCGACCGGCTCACAGCCCGTGTTCCTGCCGGATGTGGGCCAGCAGTCCTTCCCCGGCCTGCCGCACCAGATCATAGACCAGCCCGAAACGCCCGTCATAGTAGGGATCGGGCACTTCGCGGAGGGGGGCCTGCGGCGCGTAGGTCAGCAGCAGTTCGACTCTGGCCTTACCGGCGCCGCGTGGCGCCAGGGCGTGGATGCCCTCCAGCGTCTCGTAATCTGCAACCAGCACGTAATCAAAGCGGTCGAGGTCAGCGCGCGCGATCTGCCGGGCACGGCCCGCGTAGGGAATACCCGCCGCGGCCAGCACCTGGCGCGTGCCGCGATGCGGCGGCTCGCCCACGTACCAGGACCCGATCCCGGCCGAATCGGCCACGATCTGATCGCCCAGCCCGGCCTCCTCCACAAGCTGCCGGAACACGGCTTCCGCCATCGGCGACCGGCAGATGTTCCCCATGCACACAAACAGAACACGCACCATCCAGCACTCTCCTCACTCGGACCATTGAGCGCCCGAGTCTACCCGCCGATCGCGCTTCCGCCAAACCGGGCGCGGGGTAATGCGGCTCCGGTCGCTATCCAGCACTCAGACCAGGCTGAAAAAAGACTATCGTCATTGCTTTTCCTGGCGTCCTGGTGGTTACTGCTTTCCACGCGGCGTCTACGGCAGCGCGCCGGACACAGCGGTCAGCGCCGCACGGGCGCGATCCAGCGCGGCGCGGGCAGCGGCCAGCTCGTCCGGCGTGACGCTTGCCCCCGCCCGGCGGCAGATCGCAGTCCAGGCATCCGCGGCGCGGTGCAGCTCGCGGATCGCGCCGTTGAGCGCATCCGCCAGCGCCGCATGGGCCGGGTACGCCTCCCGGTCACGGGAGCGCCAGGCCAGGAAGTAGGGGTTGGTGACTCGTTCCGCCGCGCAATCCAGCGCCTGCCCGGCTTCCAGCCGCACCCACAGGTCATCGAGCCGGGTGTAGACACCCTGCGCTTCGGCCAGCTTCGCGCGGAGCAGCCCTGCCAGCCCGGCTTCGGTTGCCAGCGGCGCGAGCCGGTCATTGGCGAACAGGATCGCCCCGGCCAGCAGGCAGCCAATCGCTGTCGCCAGCACAAGCAAGATGATGCCGCGCCACAGGATGCGGCGGCGGGATCGCAGGGGGTTGGGCTGATCGGCCATCATCAGCCGCTTACTGCGGCGCCTGGCGGATCTCGGTCTGCAACTGGTCCAGCAGCAGGGAGGCCTGGTTGAGCGCCGCCAGCGCCTGCTGGGCCTGCGGCTGGCCCATCTCCACCAGGGTGCTGAAGTTGCCCGCATTGCAGGCCTGGCGGAAGTTAGTCAGCGATTCGCGAGCCAGCGTCATCCCGACGTTGATCGCCACCTGGATGTCGTTCAGGCGCGGGTCCAGCGCGGCGTCTTCCGCCGTCAGGCCGACGTAGTTGGCCACGTTGTCGTCCGGCAGCATCTGCCCGCAGCCGAACGTCTGGCCGCCGGTGCGGATGTCCTGCCAGTACTGGTTAAGCTGGGCCACCACCCCGCGTCCCAGCGCCGCCCCGTCCACCCGCTCCCGCATGGCGCGGATGTACGCCCCGTAGCGGTCAACGGACATTGCCAGCGGGGTCGGTGGCACGGTGGGCGGCAGCGTAACGGGAATGCCGCTCGGGTCGATGGTCGCCAGCACCTCTCCGCCCGGGCCGAGCCGCGGCGTCGCCTCCGGGGTTGGCAGGGCGGCTTCCGCCCGGGCCAGCGCAGACTGGATCAGGGTGGTTTCGTCGGAAATCGCGGCCAGCTGGGCCAGGTTGGCCTCCGCGCCACCGGTCGGCTGGTTGGCGCAGCCCAGCGACCACTCGTTAGCAACGAGCGTGAAGCGGTTGATCGCCCGGGTGAAGACCAGCGCGGCGTCGTACAACTCCGGGTGGGCAGCCTGCGTAATGCCCATCCCTTCGATCCAGCCCGTGCTGGTGGAGATCGCGGCGGGCGGCGCGAGGCGGTCGCAGCCCAGGGTCTGGATCGCCTGGTACTGGTTCCAGGCGGCCTGCTGGTTGGTAATGTCGGCCCGCAACTGGTCCAGGGCGAAACGCATCTCGGCCACCATCAGCCGCGGCTCGCGCGGCGGCAGGGCCTGCGCGTTGCGCTTGAGGATAAATACGCCGGCATTCAGGGCGATCACCAGCACCAGCGCGATGACCAGCCCGGTGCGCAGGCGGCGGAACGTTCCCGTCACGTCGCGCAGGTGCGGGACGCTGTCCGGGTCGGGCAACTCGACCGCCTGCCCCTTCTTGACGGCAACCTGGATCGCCTTGAACACGCCCAGCGCCTCCCGCACAGCATGGCGGACAGCCGGCGGCTCCTGGGGATCGGCATAGATCTTCACCAGGTCGGGCACCGACTCCAGGTCGGCGATGGCCGCCAGGCGGCGAATCGTCCGGATCCGCGTGTCCTCATCCGGGGCATGAAGCTGCTCAAGAATGCGCTGATCTTCGGTCTGGCTCATCCGGCTGGCCTCCCTGGTGGGCCTGCAACACTCGGCTGTTGTCTGCGCTTATGATAAGCGAAGTCGGCGTTTGGCGAAAGCGGTCAGACCCTGGCACTTGCTTCAGGGCCGATTCGGAAAAACGGGAATGGGGCACGGATTCTCACGGATATTTCACAGATTCTCGCGGATCATCAGATAAGCCAATGATCCTCCCACAGCGAAACCGAAAGAGACGTGCAAATCCGTGTTTCATCAGCGAGAATCCGTGCCCCATTGCATTCGAGACGATTGACACAGCGGTCATCAGGCCCGGCCAGCTACCTGCGCAACGCCCGAAAAACTGGCATACTGGTGCCTGCCTGCAAGGGAGGTTCCGCCATGCGCCTGATCGATCTTTCGCACACCCTGGGGCCGGACATCCCGCGCTTCAGCGCCAGCGTCCCCGCCCCGCTGCTGGAGCCGTACATGACCCACGCGGAGGCCGCCGCTTCCGGGCGCTATGCGGGCTGCTCGTGCGAGATTCACCGCGTCCAGTTTGTAACCAGCATGAGCACCTACCTGGACGCGCCCTACCACTTTGACCCAACCGGCCCGCGCATCCACGAGCTGCCACTGGAAGCCTGTGTGCTGCCCGGCGTGGCAGTGGATTGCCGACCGCTCGCGCCGCGCCAGCCCATCCCGGACGCGGTGCTGGACGGCGTAGACGTGGCGGGCAAGGCGGTGTTGTTCTGCACCGGGTGGGATCGTTATTGG
>CAZGYW010000271.1:0-4657 GCA_964530495.1 uncultured Anaerolineae bacterium | reverse complement strand
CGAAGGTGTGGCCCTCCGGGTCGGCGTTGACCACGGTCAGGGTCGTCGCCAGGTCAGGGGCGCTGGCCAGGTCAAAGTGTTCCTGGGCGCGGGCCAGCACTTCCGCCGGGGTGGTTGCGCTGAAGGCGCAGATCTCGCGGTGGGTGGGCAGCACCACCAGTCCGGGATCGTCCATGCTGACCAGCGTGGCGCTGGTGAAGTTCACCGCCGCGCCGGGCGGGAGGTCCGGGCGGGCCGCGCGCTGCTCGCGCCGGTGGTTGAGCGCGGTTTCGTAGCGGTGATGTCCGTCGGCGATGATCAGGCCGCGTTTGGGAGCCATCAGGTCCGCGATGGCGGCGATTGCAGCCGGGTCGGTGATGACCCACACCCGCTGGCGCACGTCGCCCTCAAACAACTCAAGCGCGTCGATGTCCGGCGCCCGCCCGGCGATGGCGCTCCGCAGCACGGCGTTGACCCGGTTTTCGGGGTCGGGATAGAGCACGAAGATCTGCTCGGTGTTGACCTGCAGCGTTTGAAGCAGGCGCAGGCGGTCGGCCTTCGGCCCGGCATGGGTGCGCTCGTGGGGCAAGATGATCCCTTCGTCGAATTCGGCCAGCCCCAGCGCCGCGATCATGCCCAGCCGGACGTACTGCCGCCCGTCCACACTGAATGTTTGCTCGTAGGCGTACAGGGCGGGCCGGTCGTCACGCTGGAGGACGCCCTCCGCCAGCCAGCCGGTGTAGTTGGCCTGCGCGCGGCGGTAGCCCTCCTCCCGGACTGCCGGATCCGGCTCGTCTTCGTGGGATGCGGCGATGATGGCGCTGATGTTGTAGGGCGAGCGGCGGCGGTATTCCTCCGCCAGGGCGGGGGTGATGCGGTCATACGGCTGGCTGATGGCGGCATCCAGCGCCGGTAAGTGGGCGGGGTTGTAGCGAACGCCGCGAAACGGTTTGATGGTAGCCATGCGGTGATCCTCCTGAAAGGCCGCCAGGTTGCGGGCGAGAAGCGTTCCGCCAGCACGGCAGTTGCGCTGGCGGAACCGAAAGAGTATGCAATGGTGACGGTCGCTTCTGGCCTGGCTAGATCTGGATGGCGCTGCCTTCCAGCCCGAGCGCAGCCTCCATAATCGCTTCGGAGAGCGTCGGGTGGGCGTGGACGTTGCGCCCGATCTCCTCGGGAGTCAGCTCTGTCATCTGAGCCAGGGTCAGCTCCGGCAGCAGCTCGGTCACGCCCGCACCGATCATGTGCCCGCCCAACAGTTCACCGTACTGCTTGTCGCTGATCAGCTTGACAAAGCCGTCCTTTTCGCCCAGGCCGAGCGCCTTGCCGTTGGCCTGCCACGGGAAGCGGCTGACGTTGATCTCGTACCCGGCGTCGATGGCCTGCTGCTCGGTGTAGCCGAAAGACGCGATCTGCGGCTGGCAGTAGGTGGCGCGCGGCATCATGCGGTAGTTGAGCGGGGCGGTGGGGTGCCCGGCGCTCGCTTCCGCCGCGACCACGCCCATCGCCGAGGCCACATGGGCCAGCATCAGCTTGCCGGTCACGTCGCCGATGGCGTACACGCCGGGGACGCTGGTCTGCATCTGATCATCAATCGCGATGTTGCCGCGCTCGTCCAGCGCCACGCCGGTGTTCTCCAGCCCGTAGCCTTCCGTCCGCGCCTTGAAGCCGATGGCCTGCAGAAGCTTCGCTGCTTCAAGCACTTCCTGCTTGCCATCCGGGGTGGTGACGGAGACCTTCACGCCCTTGCCGGTGTCTTCCACCGTGTCCACGCGCGTCCCGGTCAGCACCGTGATGCCCAGCTTCTTGTACTGCTTCTCCAGCTCTTTGGAGACTTCCTCGTCCTCCAGGGGGGCCAGGCGCGGCAGGTACTCGACCAGCGTCACCTTGACGCCGTAGTTGTGCATGACGTAGGAGAATTCCAGCCCGATCGCGCCCGCCCCGGCGACGATAATGCTCTCCGGCAGCGTGTCGCTCAGGATCGCTTCCAGGTACGTGATCACGTTGTCGCTGAGCTTCGTGCCGGGCAGCAGGCGGGTCGTCGCACCCGCGGCGATGATCACGTTGGCGGCCTTGAGGGTTTCGGCGCTGCCGTCTTCCAGCGCGACCTCGATGGTTTTCGCGTCTTTGAGCGTCCCCCAGCCGTTGTAGGTGTCGATCTTGTTCTTCTTCATCAGGAACTGCACGCCTTTGACCAGCCGGCTGGAGGTCTGGCGGCTGCGCTTGAAGGCGACTTTGTAATCCATCGCCAGGTTATCGAAGCTGAAGCCGAATTCGCTGGCCCGGTGCTGGAGGATGTGCGCCAGTTCCGCGTTGTGGAGCAGGGCTTTGGAGGGGATGCAGCCCACATTCAGGCACACGCCGCCCCACCATTCCTTTTCGACAATCGCGGTCTTCAGGCCAAGCTGCGTGGCGCGAATGGCGGCCACATACCCGCCAGGGCCGGCGCCCAGTACGACAACGTCATATTCTTTCGCCATGGGGTACTCCATCACTGATCATCGGATTAAGGTCTCTACTGCGTTGCTGCTGGGAGTCTAGCGCCTTTCCGGGCGGTGCTCAACCCTCCCGGCGCAACTCGCGGCGCGCCAACCGGGTGCCACAGCAAAAACAAACCGCAAAGATCGTAAAGAGAAAACACCAAGGTCGCAAAGAAAGGCAGAAAGCTCACAGATGAAAAGCCAAGTATTGGCCGCACCGGCTGCGAGTGAAGCATCGTCTGGGTTGATGCCTGCTCGTGTCCTTTCCGATTTGCTTTGCGTTCTCCCTTTGCGCCCTTTGCGGTTAGCCTTTCATTTTTCGCCTGTCGGGGCGGGGACGGACAGCGCGAAGTCATCGACGTAGAAGGTGGCCGGGGTTTCCCCGGCGCTGAGGGTGATGGCGCCCGCCGGTAGCGGGCCGGACTCGGCGCGGTCCGCCACCAGGAACATCTCCTTGCCATCCACATCCACCGCCAGGCGATCCTCGATCGCGGAGAAGCGCAGGGTGTGCCAGGGCGACCCGGCCAGCACCGCATCCGCGTAATCCTCGCCCAGCAGCGTGGCGTCCCGGTACAGCCGGACGCGCCCGGTCGGCCCCAGGCCCAGGCTGTAGGTGCCCGCTGCGCTGGCCCGCAGGTTCAGGCGCGCCTCACCCGTGTCTACCCAGAAACGGATGGAAACGGCCACGTCCCGGAATGCCTGCTCGCCGTAGCGGGTCGCTTCCGGGCTGCCACCGGCGGCCAGCGCGGTGGTCGGCTCGGTCGCCTCAATGACCTGCTGCTCCCAGCCCGCGCCGAGCTGCCAGTTTGTCGTCTCGCTCTCGAAGTCGTCGGTGGCGACCTGGATCAGCGGCGGTTCCTCGATTCCATTCAGGCCGAAGAAGCGGTCGAACACGACATACCCCGCGGCGACCGCGAGCAGCGGCAGGACGAGCGTGGCGATGACGATGATGGTGGCGCGATGCTTTTCCATGCAAAATTCCTGCCTTCTGAAGACAAGCAAGCGACAACCGCCGGCCTTGCGCGGGGTGCGTCTGGCACTGCTGACTTGGATGCGCAGGCGAGGCTAGGCGTTACCTGCGGAGGGCACTTCGTCGTCGGAGAAGCCGTCCAGCCAGGGTTGCGGCGCGTCCGGAGCCCAGAGGATGGTGTCTTCCACCGTTCCGGGGGATGGCACGTGAATCTCGAGCCGGGGGGTAGCTTCGCTGTCGGCCACGCGTTCCGGCGGGGCCAGCAGCCGGTCGACGCCGCTGGCATCGGTCGGTGGCGGCGGGGCGTTGACCTCCGCGGCGGTTAGCGGCTCCGGCGGGCGCTTGCCGACGGCATAGACGAAGAAGATCAGTTCGCAGAATTGGCCGGTGCTTTGAAAGTACAGTTTGCTGCCGCTGAGGGCGACGAAATCCGCCGCGGTGCGCAGCTCGAAGGCGGTGTCCTCCATGCGCCAGTTGCCGCGCAACTGCTCCAGG
This sequence comes from uncultured Anaerolineae bacterium, assembly GCA_964530495.1. Classification (GTDB taxonomy): domain Bacteria; phylum Chloroflexota; class Anaerolineae; order Aggregatilineales; family Ch27; genus CAZGYW01. The sequence continues at coordinate 733 of CAZGYW010000271.1, read as the reverse complement.
AGGGCGTCCAGATTGGCCGGGGGGAACTTGCCGGGGGTGTGCCCGTAGCGGATGCGGAACCACAGGCCGTTGGGGAGGCTGCGCACCACCAGATGCACGTTCGGGCCAAGCGTGAAGGCCGCCGAATAGAGCAGGAGCATGGCCTCCTGCAGGGCTTCCTGGCTGGTTTCCAGGACGATGCTGTCTTCGAGGTGCAGGGGGTTGCCCAGCTCAAGCTGGACGGTCAGCCAGTCCAGCAGGGCCTGGGTGTCGATCGGGCGGATGTGCTGGCGCGGCAGCAGCTCGCCCAGCTTGAAGCGCACCAGCGCCTGCCAGGCGTTGGTCAGGTTGAGCACGCCCAGCACCTCACGCGTGGCGCGGGCCTGCCAGTACTCGCGGGGACGGTTGGCGGCTGAGTCAAGGTGCACCAGGCCGAGCGCAGCCAGGCTCGCGTTCAGCGGCTCGGTGATGCGGCGCATCAGCATGAACTGGAGCTGGGCCAGTGCTTCCCAATCGGGTTCGCGATCCATTTGTGTTTCACGCTTTTCTGGCCGCCGGCGACGCACCGTTTCCAGCCGGGAGGACGGTCGCCAGCGTCCCGGCTAGACGCTGGTCAGGGCAGGCTCAAGCGCCTCCTCTGTGACGGTGAGGGGTGTCGTCTCCGCCAGGCGCTGGCGGAGATCCTGCAGCGCCTGCTCATAGACGCGAATCAGGTCGCGGTCCGGCCCTTTGTAGCGGCGCAGCGTCTGGACGG
>CAZGYW010000270.1:0-4658 GCA_964530495.1 uncultured Anaerolineae bacterium | reverse complement strand
CCCAGCCGGGGATTCTCCAGCGCTTCCTGGTACAGGCGCAGCGCCTCCCCCGGATCGCCGCTTTCCAGCGTCTGATCGGCGTCATGGATCACGTGAATCCGGAACAGTGGCGCGTCCAGCCGGGTGACCGCCCGCACGTAGTTCAGGCCGTTCCAGTCCCAGATTGTGGTGGAACTGCGCGGCGGCCCGGCGTTGACGTCCGTCGAGATGCCCCCGCCCTGGATCATCAGCTCCTGCACGCCATCGCCATCCAGGTCGGCAATCGAGAAGCGCCCGTCCGCCGACCCCACCGTATCCACATTCAGGGCGATGAAGCCGTCGTTCGGCGCGCTCCAGGAGAGCACCTGGGCAGCCTTGACGCACGCCCCGCCCTGGCAGCGCTCCTGGAAGTAGACCAGCTCCGGCCCGGCGTTGGCGTTGATATCCCCCACGTGCAGCAGCGTGGGCAACCCAAAGCCCGGCCCGTAATCGGAGGCGAACAGCAGGCGGTAGTCGTCCTGGCCGCAGCCAAAGACCAGCATCTGGCCCGGCGCGGGCGCGATCTCGGCGTTGAATACATCAGTGATGATCACCAGCACTTCATACACGCCGTCCCCGGTGAGGTCGTAAGCATCCGTCACCAGACCGGCCCCATCCGTAACCGCGCCCCACTCGGCCAGCAGCGCGGCCAGCGCGGAAGTCTGCGCGCCTGCCGAGAGGTACTGGTCGATGGCAGTAGCGTACAGATTGAAGGTTGCCGGAGGACCGGGCAGCTCCGGAACGGCCGGGGCCGGGCAGGTCACCCCGCCGACCGCGGTCGGGAGCGCCAGCACCGGCAGCGGGACTTCGGTCACAACCGGGGTAGCGGTCGCGGGCGCGGGCGTGGGCAGGCGCAGCACCGCCAGCCCGCCGGGAGTGACGGTCACCGTCACCGTCGGCAGCGCCGTCACGCCGATAGGCAGTGGCGCGCCATTGCAGGCGGCCAGCAGCGCCAGGCTCAACAGGAGGAGAATGCGGAGGTTACGCGTCATGAGCCGCAGTATAGCGCAGGCGCCCCGCCCCGCGCCAAAAAAAGACGAGGCGCAGGGGCGCCCCGTCTCGATTCTCGTCAGGCTGCCTGCGCGCTTACTCGACCACCGGCGTCGCCAGCAGGAACGTCGCCGGGTTCGCTTCCAGCCCGGCCAGCACCACCAGGTTACGCGCCCCCTCGATCAGGACAATCTCCGGCAGTTGCAGCAGGACTGCTGCCGGATCGCCAAACGGATGCACCTGCAGGCTTCGCGGCCCGGCTACCAGGTCGACGGAATCCGTGGGCATGCCATCGATCCCGGGGAAGTCCAGCGCGGCAAAGAGCAGCGTGCCATCCGCCAGCGTCACACTCACCGGCCCCAGGTCCGGCATGGCGTGCAGGAAGATCAGGCGCGCCTCGCCCGGTGAAATTGGCCGGGCGTCTTCCAGCAGGGGGTAGATCCGCGCGCTGTCGGTCGGGAACAATCCCACCGCCGCCAGCGTGATCGCGCCGCCAGTGGGGATGGCGACCTCCGGCGCGGTCAGGATCGCGTTCTCGTACGGCGTCCCGGCCGGGGCCATCGCCACCTCGTAGGTGCCGGCGGGCAGCGCCTGCCAGCCAGAGGCCGCGCCAAAGGTCAGGCCCGAGTCTCCAAATGGTTCACCGTTCACAAACACATCCAGCGCGCCCGCGCCGGAAGCGAAATTCGCGGCCCGGACGGTCGCCTCGCCGCTGCCCAGCCCAACAAACTCACCGTCCACAGTCACAACTTCGGTATCCGGCTCGGTCGCCGCCAGGACGGTCACCGGGCTGGCCCGCAGCCCGGCCAGTACCATCAGGTGGTTGACCCCCTCAGCCAGCGCCAGGTGGCCCTGCAGCATAATCATGCCGGGCGCATCCGCGGGGACGAAATCCAGCGAGCGGATGCCCGCCGCCAGGTCAACCGTGAAGCGGCCATCCCAGGCCGCGCCGGCCTCCCCGGCGCCGGGGTAAGCCAGCCCGCTGAACAGCGCCGACCCATCTACCAGAAACGCATCGACCCGGCCCAGGTCCGGGATGGTGTGCAGCACCGTCAGGCGGGTTTCACCGGAGGCAATCGGGCGGAAATCCTCCACCAGCGGGAACACCGTGGCCGTACCGCGCACCACCTCACCGATGATCGCCAGCGTCACTCGCTCGCCCGCGCCGAACTCCACCTGCATGTCAATGATGGCTGCGCTCAGCGGCTCACCGGCGCGGGTAATGGTCAGGCGGTGCGTCCCGGCCGGCAGCGCGAACCAGTCGGTCAGCGTGCCAAAGCGCAGGGCCTGGTACTCGGTCAGGCTGCGATCGATGTACACATCCACCTGGCCGGTGCCGGGCGAAAACTGCCCCAGCCGGACGCGCGCTTCCTCCCCGGATTGCGCCCCGGCCCGCCCGCCGCTGCTCAGGAGCAGCAGTGCCAGTGCCGCCATGATTATTCGCCGCATACGTCACTCCTTCCGGGCATGCAGGCCGCCTGGCCCGCCCGGAACCCCTCTTATCTTATCATCATAGAGGGTTTCGCCCCAAAAACCTATAGGTAATCAATAATACTTATGTTCCGGCCTCCAGTGTTAAGCATGGAGAAAGGTTGCCCTGGCAACAAAAACGGCGCCTCCCGGATGACCGGTAGCGCCGTCTTCGATCCGTGTGGGCAGCCTGTGCCGGCTAGCGGTCTTCGGCCTCCATCTGGCGCAGAAGGGCCAGCGTCCGGCGTAGAGAGCGCGCTCGCCACAGCAGGCTCGCCACCCAGCCGCCCAGCAGCCCCAACAGCAGCACGATGCCGCCAATCAAGAAGCTTACATTGTCAGGAATACCTGTTTGTTGGAAAGCCATCGTCCTCCATCCTTCTGTAAAGCGGCTATCCGTCCGCTTAGCGACTGAGCATCCTGACCCGCAGCGCCTGCACCCGGTCAGCAAGAGCCTCCAGGCGGACGCGGTGCCAGATCAGGGTGATGGTGAGCACAACAAAGGTGATGATGTTGAACACGAGCGTCACCTGCATGGCGCTGCTGTTCACCTCAAAACTGCCCTGCGCGTTCTGCGGGCTGGGGCCCACCACTACCGGGTGGATCGTGTCCGGGCGCAGGCGGGTGATGAACGTCGTGAACAGCACGCTGGTGAAGGCGATGATCCCGTACACCGCGGCGAAACGCGCCCGCCGGTCCGGGTCTTCGATACCGTTGCGCAGCATCATGTAGGCGGCGTAGGTCAGCCACATCACCGCCGCCGAGGTCAGGCGCGGGTCCCACGTCCACCACGTGTTCCAGATCGGGCGCGCCCAGATCGAGCCGCTGGCGATGGTGAACAGCGTAAACACCAGCCCAACCTCAATGGAAGAAACCGCCAGCGTATCCCAGCGCTTGTTGCGCCGGATCAGGTACAGGGCGCTGGCCACGGCCGCGATCAGGAAGGCCAGCGCGCCGCCCATGAACGAGCCGAGGTGCGGGTAGAAGATGCGCTGAACATGGCCCTGGGAATCGGTTGGCGCGTAAAAGAGCGCCATCAACACCGCGATGACGAACATCAGGGCTGCCAGCACGGTCAGGCCAATCAGCCCGCGGGAGCGCGGCAGCGTCGAGTCTGTGGAGGTGGTCATATGTGTTTTCCTTTCTGTCCGCCAGACTATTCTTCAACAACAAAATCAAACAGGATGTACGCCAGCACCAGCAGGATCAGATCCGCCACAAAGAGCATCTGCGGCCAGGCGATCCAGTCCTCCTGCGGCGTGCCCGTCAGGATCGCCGTGCTGGCCCGTACCGCGCTCAGGATGATCGGCAGGCTCACGGGCAGGAGCAGGATCGGCAGCATCGTCTCCCGCGCGCGGGTATGCACCGCCATGCTGGAGAGCAGCGTCCCCACCGCCGCAAAGCCCACCGTACCGAGCAAGATCACGATCGCCAGCCACGGCCTGAAGAGCGAGATATTGAACAGGATCGTGGTCAGCACCATCAGCATCAGGGCCACGACGAGCATCAGGATCAGGTTACTGAGCATCTTCCCGAAGTACAGCGCGCCACGGTCCACCGGGGCCAGCAGCAGCGCGTCCAGGTTGCCGTGATCCTTCTCGGCGGCCAGGCTGCGGCCCAGCCCCAGCATCCCGGCGAAAACGATCGTCACCCACACCACCCCGGCGATCGAAGTTTCGCGGGCCTGGCGATCCAGCTCCAGCGCGAAGCTGAAGATCAGGACGGCCAGCACGGAAAAGAGCAGCATGGCGTTGATCAGCTCGCGCCCGCGCAGCTCGATGCGCAGGTCCTTGATCGTGAGCGCGGTCATCACCCGCCAGAACGGGGTCTTGACCGGGCGCGGCGCGGCGGCGGGGGTGGCAGACGAACGGGCAGTCTCGGTCATAGTCTGCTCACCGCGCAGTCGCGGCCCCCGTCACACTGCTGTACAGCGCCGCAAACTCCTCCGGCCGGATTTCCTCCGAGCGCCCGAAATATCCGACCTTGCCGCGGCTCAGGATCGCCACGTGGGTGCTCAGCAGCAGGGCGCGCGGCAGGTCGTGGGAGGTCATGATGATCGTATGCCCATCCTGCGCCACGCCCTGCAGCAGGCCATCCAGCATCCCGGCGGCGTCCTGATCGAGGCCGGTATACGGCTCGTCAAAGAACAGGACGTGCGGCTCGTGCAGGATGGCGCGGGC
>CAZGYW010000269.1:0-4679 GCA_964530495.1 uncultured Anaerolineae bacterium | reverse complement strand
TAGGCAGCAATCCATGAAAGGCCCGGTCGAGATCATCCAGCTTGAACCTGATGATGATGTCATCTCCGTGCGCGATCGCATCGGGTTCGCGGAATCGCACCGGGTCCTGCTGCTCTGGCCGCCCAACGGTGAACCGGTCCTGCAGCGCAAGCTCGACCTGATCCTGCTCCAGCGGGCCATCCGGCGGCGGGCCGGACGGCTGGCCCTGGTCACACGTGACCGCGGCGTCATCGCCAACGCAACTGACCTGAACATCAGCACCTTCGACACGGTGGAACAGAGCCGCCGCGAGCGCTGGAAGCGCGGCCGCCTGAAGGTGTTCATTGATCGCACCGATCGGCCGCTGTCCGAGCCTGAGCACGGCGAATTGCAGGAAGCCGCCACCCGCCTGCGGATGGCCCCCACTGCCACCCAGCTCCGGCTGCGACATTCCGGGCGTGCGCTTCTGCTCCTGCTGATCGTGGTGCTGGTGCTTGGCGCGGCGGTGCTGACTGTGCCATCCGCCACGCTGACGATCACGCCGACCCGCGAACGCCTGGATGTCACCGTGCGCGTCACGGCCGACCCAGCCGCCAATACCGTCGACCTGGAAAACAGCCTTATCCCTGCAGCCGTCCTGCGCGTGGAGATCGAAGAGACTGCCGCCGTCGAGACAACCGGCAATCGCGATGTGCCACCCGTTCCGGCGCGGGGCACGGTTGTCTTCACCACCACCGGCGCTCAGTCCGTGACCATCCCCGCCGGGACAACCGTCAACACCAGCACCGGGGCAATCGTCCGCTTCCGCACCCTGGATGCCGTCACGCTCCCCGCGGAAGCCAACGCGATCGCCGTGGTCGCGGTGGAAGCCCTGCCGGACTTTGCCGGGCCAATCGGCAATGTCCCGGCCGGGGCGATCAACTTCATCGACGGCCCGCTCAATGAGGTTCTGACGGTGACAAACACCGATCCGACCAGCGGCGGGTATGTGCCGGTTAATCGGGTGGTGGCCGCCGAAGACCACGAACGCCTGATCGCTGCCGTGCGCGGGGTGATCCAGCAGCGTGCCTATGTGGAGCTGACGGCCATGCTGGGCGATTTCCAGACCATCATCCCCGAATCGATACGGATCACGGACACCCGTCCGGAATGGACGACGTTCAGCGCCGAGGTAGACTCGGAAGCCGATTCCGTCAGCCTGTCGATGCGGGCTGTTGTCAGCGCCGTGGTGCTGGATGAGCGGCTGGTCAACCAGGCGGCCTATGCCGGGCTCGCGCAGGTCATCCCCGCCGGGAAGATCGTCGATCCGGCCAGCATCAGCTTTGAGCGCGGCGCGATCGAGAGCATCGACGAAAACGGCCGGACCCTGCTCCAGACCAGCGTACGGGGCAGCGTCGCCGCTGCGCTGAACATTGAACAGGTGCGGCAGGCCATCCGGGGCATGACCATCGACGAGGCTGCCGTCTACGCGGCTGAGCACCTTGATCTGGCGGCGAACGTCCCGCCCACCATAACCACCTGGCCCGCGTTCTACCAGCGCCTGCCGTTTCTAGCATCACGCATCACCATCACTCTCCAGGAAACGCCATGACCCTCGTGCCCGGCAAGCTGCTCGGCATCGACTACGGCGGCAGGATCATCGGCCTGGCAACCTGTGACCGGCTGGGGCTGCTGGCTTCACCGCTGGGCCTGCTCAAGCGCAAATCGAAGAAAGAGGACTTCGCGCGTATCGCGGCCATCGTCGCCGAGATCGATGCGCAGGAGATCATCTGCGGGCTGCCCCTGCCCGACGAGGGTTATGAAGGTTATTCGATGGCGGATACTGTCCGGCTGTGGGCCAGCCGCCTGGCCGCCGCGGTTCCCGTCCCGGTGCGGCTGTGGGATGAGTCACTGACCTCCGACGAAGCCGCCGCCCTTCTGGAGGAATCCGGCGCCCGGCCCCGGGAGCGCATCGATGACGCCGCGGCTGCGGTCATCCTGCAGAGCTATCTGGACGCGCTACGCGAAGGCTTTGCGCCGCCACCGGCCGTGGAGCCGGCCAGGGAAACCCCATGAACAGACGCGTACGCCTGGTTGTGCTGCTGGTCCTGGCAGTCCTGCTGCTGGCGATCGGCGTCATTCTGGTTCTGGTGCCGGTGCAGAATGGCCTGAGCGCCGCCGAGGTCGTCTATCTGCGCCTGTGGCTGGCCCGTTATGAACAGGCGCTCGCCACCCCCATCGGCAGCGATGACACCCCGCTGATTTTCGTGGTAGAGCCGGGGCAATCGGCGGCCGGAGTCGGGCAGCGTCTGTTCGCCAGCGGCCTGATCAGCGACCCGGCACTGTTCCGCAATTACGCACGGTACCACGGGCTGGACAGCCAGCTTGAGGCAGGGACGTACTTCCTGACCCGCGTCCAGACCCTGCCGGAGATCGCCCGGACGCTGACCGACTCCAGCAAGGCGTCGATCACCGTCCGCATCCTGGAAGGCTGGCGCCGCGAACAGATCGCCGAAACGCTTGACGCCAACCCGCTGCTCCAGTTCAGCGGCGCGGAGTTCATGGCGGTGACGGCGGCGGGTGCGGCCGTGCCGGAGGCGTTCGCGGCCTATGTGGGTCTGCCGCCCGGCATGCCTCTGGAGGGCTTCCTGTACCCGGATACTTACATCCTGCCACCCACGACCACGGCCGTCGATCTGCGTAACACGCTCCTGGAGACGTTCCAGGAGCGCGTCGGACCGGATCTGCAGGTCGCGGCCCAGGCGGCCGGACTCAGTCTGTTCGAAGCGGTGACGCTGGCTTCCATCGTGGAGCGCGAAGCGGTCATCCAGGACGAGCAGCCGCTAATCGCCAGCGTCTACCTCAACCGGCTGGCGATCGGCATGAAGCTCGACGCCGATCCCACCGTCCAGTATGGGATTGGCTACCGGGGCGGCTCCTGGTGGCCGAGCATCACCCAGGATGACTATCAGACTGCTGTTTCGCCCTACAACACGTACCTGCAAGCCGGGCTACCGCCGGGGCCGATCGCCAATCCGGCCCTGCCCGCCATCCGGGCCGCGATCTACCCGCAGGACTCGCCCTACTACTACTTTCGCGCGGACTGCGCCGGCAGCGGCTACCACGTTTTCGCCATCACGTTCGAGGAGCACGTTGCCAACGGCTTCTGCCCATGAGAGCGCCTCACGCAGTCGCCGTTAACCCGTGATCGTATCGTGAAACAATGGCAGCGGCCCCACCGGCTGCTGGCTGTACGTGACCGCCTCCGCCAGTAGATTCCGCCGCGCCTCCGCCAGCCGCGCCTCGCTGTTAGCATGGATCGTGAAGGCCGGCTGTCCGGCCCGAACCGCATCCCCAACCTTAAGGTGCGCGATCACGCCAACCGCGTGATCAATCGCATCGCCCTTCTTCTCGCGCCCGGCGCCAAGCACCAGCGCCGCGTAAGCGGCATCCAGGGCGCTGACCCGCGCCACGTACCCATCCACCGGCACGGTCATGACCTCCACCAGTCGCGCCGCCGGCAGCCGGTCAGGATCATCAATCACGGCCACGTCACCACCCTGCACCGCCACCAGCGTCCTGAACTTGTCCAGCGCCTCACCGCGGTCAAGCCGCTGCGCCAGCTCCGCCTCGATAGCCTCAAACGCCTCCGAACGGTCTTCCCGCCGCGCCAACCGCACCATGTGGGCCGCCACGTGCAGGCAGTGCTCGCGGAAATCCGGCGGGCCGCCGCCGCGCAGCGTCTCAATCGCCTCCCGGACTTCCAGGGCGTTACCCACCGCGTAGCCAAGCGGCTGGTTCATGTCCGAGATCAGGGCCACCATGTCGCGCCCGATGTCCCGCCCGATCGCGACCATCAGCTCGGCCAGCGCGCGCGCTTCTTCAACCGTCGCCATGAAGGCGCCTTCGCCCATCTTGACATCCAGCACGATGCCGTTAGCCCCCGCCGCGATCTTCTTACTCATGATGCTGCTGGCCATCAACGGCAGGCAGGCGACTGTCGCCGTCACATCACGCAGGGCGTAGAGCTTGCCATCCGCCGGGGCCAGGTTAGCCGATTGCCCGCACAGCACGATCCCGTGCTCCTGCGCCTGGCGCAGAAACGCTTCCGTCGTCAGGCTGACGTTGTAGCCGGGAATCGACTCGAGCTTGTCCAGCGTTCCCCCGCTGAAGCCCAGGCCGCGCCCGCTCATCTTCGCCACGGGGACGCCCGCCGCCGCCACCAGCGGCAGTACCACCAGCGTTGTCTTATCCCCCACCCCGCCCGACGAATGCTTGTCCACGGCATAGCCAACTGCGCCGGACAGATCCAGAATCTCGCCGGATTCCGCCATGGCCAGCGTCAGGTCAACCGTCTCACGCCGGTCCATGCCGTGGAGGTACACCGCCATCAGCCAGGCAGCCGCCTGGTAATCGGGAATCCGGTCGTGGGTATAAGCGTCCACAAACCACCGAATTTCCTCGGTTGTCAGCGCTTCACCGTCCCGTTTATGGGCGATCACGTCTACCGCGCGCATCGTTTGCTCCTCCTCGCACTGCTGCACCGATCCGCCCGCCCTTGGCAAGGGCGGATTCCCAGTATAGCATATTCAGGGGGAGGCCTTACCGGTAAAGAGAGCTGCGGACGTGCTACCAATGTTCTGGATTGCGCTGCTGACCATCGGATTGTACGGCATCCTGCACAGCCTGCTGGCCGGGCCACGCATCAAGACCCTTGCCCG
>CAZGYW010000268.1:3197-4695 GCA_964530495.1 uncultured Anaerolineae bacterium | reverse complement strand
TATCCGCCGTCTCCAGGTGATGGGCCAGCCGGGTCAGCACCGCGGCCGGGTCATCCCGGTCACCGTACAACAGCCGGTTGACCGCCAGCTGCAGTCGATCGCGCAGGGGCTGGAACAATACCGCGATGATCCCGGTCGCTACCAATCCATTGACCGCAGTGGTCCGGGTGTGGAACACCGCGCCCAGACCGCCAACAATGCCAATATAAAGGGCGACGATCAGCGCGGTCAGCGCGCCATAGACCAGCGTGCGGCTGAGGATCAGGTCGATGTCCCACAGCCGGTGGCGGAACACGGCCAGCCCAACGCAAATGGCGAAGATCGCCTGGCTGACGTACCACAGCGTATCCTGACCCAGCTCCCACAGGATGCCCTGCCGCTCCGTGACAATCAGCGCCTCACCGGTCAACAGCGGATAAATCTCCCACACGCCGTAGTCCAGCAAGTAGTTGAGTGCCAGCAGCAGGCCCCCGGCGATGACCCACTTGATCTGCTGGCGCTGAACGCCCGCAGCCTGCAGTCGGTAGCGCCACAGGAATGCCCCGATGGCGGCGAGCTGGATCGCGGTAGCGATGACAACGCCCACAGGATCGGGCCAGGTGTACATCGAGGCCGGTGTATCCGGCAGGAACACTGCGCCGAAGCGCAGCAACGCCCAGACACCGGCCACCCAGCGCGACCAGCGCGGCACAAACCGCCCGTCCGGAAACAGAAAGGCGAAGAGAATCAGGCCGACAGATAGCAGATAGTCCAGCACCCGGCTGAGGGTCGGCAAAAGGGGCACCTGGTCCTCAACAGTGAACCAGGCCCGCACCCACTGCCAGAAGGGGTTGTAGATCGGCCCGGCAATACCGAGCAGCAGCAGCAGGCTGGCCAGCAGCAGCACACGCAGCTCCTCGCTGCGCCGGCGCACCAGCAGCAGGCTGAGGATGAAGAACGGAAGCGCAGCAGCAACCCGCACGACCAGGAAGTAGATTTCAAAAACGGCGGGCGTCAGGCCAACTTCCCCAAAGGCCGCCCGCCAGTCAGCGCAGGCGGTCTCCCATCCCGGTTCGACATAGAGGGCTGAACAGTCACCGAATGCCCCCTGAATCGCCTTGCCGTACAGGCTCGTGGCGAACATCCCCAGGCAGACCAGCAGGAGCAGGCTGTAGAGCAGGCGGCCCACGAGCAGCACGGAGCCATTCAGACGATAGGGGGATTGGGCTGCGGTGTGAGTCATGGCGTCTGCTCCTCCTGATCACCCATTATGGCACAATAACGCCGTCGATTGCGTAGATCACGCCGTTGGCTAGCCGGACATCCCACATAATCGGCGCGCCCTCGATCTCCCAGTAGCCGCTGGCGGTGCCGGTGAACGCGAGCGAGACCGCGCTGCCCGCGAGGGTCGTCAGCGTATTGCGGCCGAGCAGCAGGTAGGGCGGCAGATTCTCGGCGACAATATGCCCGGCCAGCAGCGCCTCCAGCACAGCCGCGTCCGACGGCAGCGCCAGACCGT
>CAZGYW010000268.1:0-3097 GCA_964530495.1 uncultured Anaerolineae bacterium | reverse complement strand
CCGTTTGTCGGCAGGAACAGCGTATATGCGCCATCATCCGGCACGGAGTCAAGCAGCCCTGTGGTGCCAATCACCTCCGCGATCCGCGAGAACTGCGCATTCTCATCGACTGATTGCAGATAGCCGGCCACCGTCAGAGGACTGGAGCGGTGATAGATGACCTGCGCCTCGCCGGACGGTATTGACCGGACCACAACCAGGAAGTGGGTATGCGCATGGGGCACAAACGTCTCGGTGTAGACGTGCTCGCCCAGCCTGCCGCCCAGGGTGAATTCCACATCCGGCAGGTTGAACGTGCTGGTGCCACCCGCCGGGATGGCTTCCCCCACCGCTGCGCCATTGAGGGTGAAATCCGTGATGGGCAGCGCGGTCAGGTTGACCACGGTGGCGGCGCTGCCTGTCGCCTCATCGAGCACACCGGTTTCGTCGACGACCACAAAGGTCACGCGCTCCGTATAGTCCCCCTCGACCACGACGCTGTAACGGTGGCCGGCCTCCATGCGGAGCGCAGTCGAAGCGAAGATGCCCGCCTCACCGCTGATCAGGGTCGCCAGCGTGTGATCGCCGGGCGCGAGCTCGAGGTAATCCGTGGTGAAGGGAAAACTGATCCCGGTAAAGACGACTTCCTCATCGATCGTGACGTCCACCATCGTGCTGTTCGAAACGAAGGATAACTGCATCAGGCGCAGTTGGGCGGGTTCCCCTTCCTGGGCGCTGGCGGCGCTGAAAAAGGACAATACGGTTGCTATAACCACAACAAATCTCTTGAGCATGGTCTGAGTACCTTTCGGGACTGATGATCCGGCGGGAAGCGTTCCAAACCTGCCTGTGATAGGAACGCTTCCCGGAGTCATCAAACAGGTGCGTAACGGGTTGCGACAGAGACGGTTCTAGCGCGCAGAGATGGTCAGTGTGCCGCTTTCGCCAACAGAGCGGCCATCCACGAACTGCACCGCGCTGTTCACAATCACTTCAGCCAGATACAGGTCAGCGTACACGCCAGAAACCGAGAGAATGTGTCCGGACGCACTGATGCGCGCCTGGTCGGCCCCGTCCGGCAGGTAGATGCTCCCGGCATAGTAGCCTTCCAGCACGCCCTGCTCGGTCTCGATGGTGAACAGCACCGTTACCGGGTGTAGCGGCGGGGATGGCATAGCGGTCACTTCGGAAACCTGCGCGGAGATACTGCCCTGCAGCGCGCCGCTGACTTCCCCGGCCGCCATGATGCGAAACGTCATCCGGCCATCGGTCAGGACCTCGATGGTCGGCGGGCCTGCCGCCCCGGTGCTGAACTCCACAACAACCGGCTCACTCGCCAGGGCAAGCGGCGTGACTGGCTCAGCGTCCTGGGCGAACGCCATGCCGCCCACACCGATCACGCTGATGCCGACAACCAGAATGTGACGCAAGACATGGATGCTTTTCATCTCGACTCTCCTCAAGAATGATGCGCTACCTGTGAAACCGGACCAGGAATAACCTTCCACATTACTCTACGAAAAGGACTTTCCCGGTGTCATGGGGGTATGCACCTGTTCTGGTCGGGAAGTCCTGACAGGGCGACCGGGCAACTACCAGATACTGAGCCTGTTATGAAAGCAGGAATTCATCCGCCAGGATCGGCGCGAACGCGGGCAACCGCTTCCGGGGTTGCTCGAACGATCTCAGGTGCCGGGGAAGTGCGGCATATGAGGGGTGAGGCGGGGAAGACGTGCGTGGGCTCTCCAACAGGCAGGCCCAGAACACATGAACCTCCAACCAAAGACAGCGATCTTCCCGGGCCACTTGAGAAGGTCGCTGTTGCGATTGTTACGCGGCTATCCGCAGTGGAACAGTCTACAGAGCTTCGCACGCCACCATGCAAATTGCCGTAAGCCACTGCTAACGGTATACTTCGGCGCGTTTGCCAGACACAAGGCTTTCCAGGTCTGGTTCTATGCCTCAATGAAACGCCTGGAGCTGGCATACTTCAATCCTGACCATCTAGAGAGTCTCGCCAACATGAGCAACCTACACCGACATGCCGTCATTATTGGCGGAGGGATTTCCGGTCTGAGCACTGCCTGGTATCTTGAGCAGGGGCTGCGCGCCGCTGGATCTGACCTGCGCTACACACTGCTTGAAGCAGACAATAGGTGGGGTGGCAAGATTCTCACTGAGACTGTTGACGGTTTCGGCTCACAGCCGTTCATTGTTGAGGGTGGTCCGGACTCCTTTATCACACAGAAACCATGGGCATTGGCGTTAGCGCGTGAATTGGGTATCGGTGACCGTGTGCTGGGCACCAACGATTCACAGCGCAAGACATATGTGCTCAACCACGGGCGTCCGACGCCCCTGCCGGATGGCGTGCTGCTGATTGTGCCCACTCGATTCATGCCGTTCGTTCGATCATCGCTGATCTCGCCCCTGGGCAAACTGCGCATGGGGATGGACCTCTTCATCCCTCGCCGCAAGGATGACAGCGACGAAACCCTGGCCGATTTCATCCGGCGGCGGCTGGGCCAGGAAGCACTTGACAAGATCGCGGAACCCTTGCTGTCAGGCATCTACAACGCTGAAGCCGAGAGACAGAGTCTGCTGGCGACCTTCCCCCGCTTTCGAGCCCTGGAGACCCAATACGGCAGCCTGACCAAAGGCATGCTGGCCGCCCGCAAGCAGGCTTCATCCAAGGGCTCCGCACCCAGGCAGCCGCTCTTCACCACATTTGTGGGAGGTGCTTCAGAACTCGTCGATACACTGGTAGCCCGTCTAAATGGAGAGCTGCGCTTGAATGCGCCTGTAACCGGGATCAAAGCGACATCCGGAGGAAGATTCCTCGTTGAGTTAAGCGCCGGTCCTGTGCTCGAGGCAGATGTCGTAATCCTTGCCATTCCCGCCTACACAAGCGCCGCGCTTGTACGGAACTTCGCTCCCGAAGCCGCTTCCCTGCTGGACTCAATCCGCTACGTCAGCACAGGGACGATTTCGCTCGCTTATCGCACCGCAGACATCCCGAACGTTTTGAAGGGCTTTGGGCTGGTGATCCCCCACAGCGAAAAGCGCCCCATCAATGCCATCACAATCAGCTCCACGAAGTTCAACCAGCGCGCGCCTG
>CAZGYW010000267.1:0-4718 GCA_964530495.1 uncultured Anaerolineae bacterium | reverse complement strand
GAGTTCAGCGGGCAGCGCGGCGGATTGCAGGTCCTCCGGCGGCGGCGCGGGCATGACCGCGTCCGGCGCGGGCGCCGCATCGGCGTCCGGGACCGGGGTGGCGGTGGCCTGCAGCGCCGCTTCGACCCGGGCGGCCGGCGCGCACCCGGCCGCCAGCCCGCCCAGCAGGACGAGCAACGGTAGCATGAGCAGGAGTGATCGCTTCACAGGCTGTCCTTTTCCGATGGGAACGGGCGCCAGAGCGCCTTTATCGGACAAAACTGGTGCAAATTGTGATGCTTTTCACAAGCTTATTATACGTGAATTCTTATTGAGCACAACCTCTTGTATAAGCAAGCGTTATATAAGTTCCTTATGCGTTTTGATAAGAAAATCGAATATACAGTGACTTCTATCATATTGATTCGTTGATGCAAAGCTTGTTATCATTTTCACAACTCGATGTGTCAGGGGCGGACCGCGCGCAATGCTCGATATTTACGAACTCCAGATTTTCCTGGCGGCGGCGGAAAGCGGCAGCTTTTCCGAGGCCGGGCGCCGCCTGCAGCTTTCGCAGCCGGCCGTGAGCATGCAGATCCGTTCCCTGGAGAAGCGACTGGGCGTGGAGCTGTTTGGCCGCGCCGGGCGCCACATCCGCCTGACTGAGACCGGCGAGGCCCTGATCCCCATGGCGCGTGACCTGGTCAACCGGGCCATCCAGGTGGAGGAGACAATCGCCTCGCTCCAGGGGGAGGTGACTGGCCTGCTCAGGTTGTCGTGCAGCACCACCGCCGGGAAGTACGTCCTGCCGCGCCTGATCGGGGGCTTTGTGGAGCATTACCCGCAGGTGCAGGTCACCTGCGACGTAGACTCGCGCCGGACATCGGTCAACAAGCTGCTGGAAGGCTCCACCCAGCTGGCAATCACCAGCCTGCGCGAACCCTACCGCGAGCTGGAGTACCGGCCCTTCATTGTTGACCCGGTGGTGCTGATCGTCCCACCCCACCACCCCTGGGCCACTCGCGACGCGATCTCCGTGGACGAATTGATTCAGGGGCGCTTCGTCATCCGCGAGATCACCTCCGGCGCGCAGCAGGCGGTCATCGAGGCCCTGGCCGAACATGACTTCAACTTCAACGACCTGCACACCGTGATGACCCTCGGCAATTCGGAGGCGATCCAGCTGGCGGTGGCGGAAGGAATCGGCGTGGCCTTTGTCTCCCTGCGGGCCGCGGATGCCGGCATCCGCTACGGGCGGGTCGCCCGGGTCGCGGTGCGCGGGCTGAGCATCAGCCAGCAGTTGTACCTGGTGCGTCATACCGGCCGGGCGGCCAGCAGCGCCCAGAATGCTTTCTGGGAATACGTTTACTTGCCTGAGAATCAGGCTATCCTGAATACAGGCACTTTTGTCGGCGCAGTTACCTAGTCAAAGCTCGGACTGGTCTGGAGCGGATCAATGAGAGGACGCACCATGAAACATGCCATGATCAGGGTCCTGGGGGGACCGCTCATCGGCTTAGCCATTGCCGCGCTGCTCAGCGGGCTGCCGGGCGCTGCCCGCCCGGCCCTGGCGCAGGGCGGGCCAGAGGATCACAGCAACCAGCGTTGCGCGGAATGCCACCTGGATTACGAGGCCCTGTGGGCCACCGGGGCGCACGCCATCGCCTACGAACGGGAGTCGTTCCAGGCCGCCTGGGCCGAGACGGATAACGACCCCGAATGCCTGCTGTGCCACACCACCAACTACCAGCCGCACGATGGCTCGTATCTGGCGGAGAACATCCAGTGTGAAGCCTGCCACGGGCTGAACCCGGCCAACCATCCCCCGGCGCAGTTCGTGATCAACCGCTCGGTCTCCGCCTGCAGCACCTGCCACACGGCGACCTTCGACGAATGGCGGCGCAGCCCGCACGCCTTCACCGAGGACATGGGGACGGTGGCCTGCTCCACCTGCCACAACCCGCACGGGCAGAACCTGCGCTTTGACACCAGCGATATGCTGTGCCTGAACTGCCACCAGTCCGCGCCGAACACGTATGTTCACCTGACCCATAACGAGGTGGATTACGAGAACGTGGAAGTCACCTGCGCGAGCTGCCATATGTACCGCACCCCGGACGACTCGATCCACCAGATTCCGGACCACATGATGAGCGTGGAGACCACGCCCTGTACCGCCTGCCACGAGGCGCTCTCCATCCAGGGCAACGTGCCCCTGCTGGTGGATGTGGACACCGCCCTGGCGGAGGAGCGCGATGCGCTGCGCGCCCAGGTTTCCGAGCTGGAAGCGGCCCTGGAAATCCAGACCGAGGCGCCGGCCACCGGGACGAACTTCGTCGAGCTTACCCAGGGCCTGATCGTCGGCGTGGGCCTGGGGCTGACCCTGTTCTGGGTGCTCGGCCGCCGTCCTGCCGCCGGCAACGCCAATAACAGGAAGAAGTCCTGACGGGAGCAACCATGACCGATAACACCTCAACCGTCATCAGCCGCCGCGACCTGATCAAGTTGATGGTCGGCTCCGGCATCACGCTCGCCGCCGCGCTGGTCCTGGTGGACCCGCTGGCCCCGGTGGTGGGACAAATCGCCAGCAGCCTGAGCCCGCGCGAGGAGCCTTTCGCGGAAGGGCCGCTCCAGCCGCACTGGGGCATGGTCATCGACCTGAGCAAGTGCATCGGCTGCGAATACTGCGTGTACGCCTGCCAGGCCACCAACGATACCCGCGACGACATGCGCTGGAACATCCACCTGGTGGACCAGACGGCAACCGGCAAGACCTTCCACGTCACCCGGCCGTGCCTGCACTGCCGCTACGCGCCGTGCGTCAACGTGTGCCCGGTGGCGGCCACCTACCACCGCGAAGATGGCATCGTGGTGATGGACTACGACAAGTGCATCGGCTGCCGCTACTGCCAGGCCGCCTGCCCCTACGGCGCGCGCGTGTTCAACTGGGAAGCGCGCAGCGATGACGAAGTGAACCCCTACGTGCCGCAGTGGGGCACGCCGGAAGTGCCGCGCCGCGCGCGCGGTGTGGCGGAAAAATGCACGTTCTGCGTCCACCGCATCGACGCCGCCATCCCGCAGGGGCTGGTCCCCGGCATTGACCGCGAAGCCACCCCGGCCTGCGTGAATGCCTGCCCGGTGGAGGCCCGCCACTTCGGCAACCTGAACGACCCCAACAGCCCGGTGTCACGCATCATCGCTACGCACCCCACGCTCCGCCTGCGCGAAGACCTGGGGACCGACGCCAGCGTGTACTACATTCCGCCGGAAGGGATGGCGCTATGAACGCACTCAAGACCTTCGTCCGCCGCTCGCCCGTCTATTCCGCCTGGATCGCGCTGCTCGTGATCCTGTTCGGCATCGGGATGCTGTCGATCCTGCTCGTCCTGGTGAACGGCCTGGGCCAGACCAACCTGACCAACCAGCTCCCCTGGGGGCTGTGGATCACGGTTGACCTGTCCTCGATCGCGCTGGGCGCGGGGGCCTTCACGCTCTCCGCCGCCGTGTACATCTTCGGCGTCAAGCGTTACGAGGCCATTGCCCGCGCCGCAGTGCTGATCGGCCTGCTGGGCTACACCGGCGCGATGCTGGCCCTGCTGGTAGACATCGGCCGCCCGGATCGCTTCTACCACCCGCTGCTGTACTGGAACGTCCACTCGGTGCTGTGGGAGATCACGCTGTGCGTCATGCTCTACACCACCGTGCTGGTGATGGAAGTCGTGCCGATCGTGATCGAAAGCACGCGCCTGCGCGATAACCGCTTTCTGCACTGGCTGGCCCACGCCCTGCACCGGATCATGCCGGTGGCGGCGCTGCTGGGCATGGGCCTCTCGCTGCTGCACCAGTCCTCGCTGGGCGCCACCTACGGCGTGCTGACCGCGCGCCCGGTGTGGTTCTCCCCCAGCGCGCCGGTGCTGTTCATCCTCTCAGCGGTGGCCGCCGGGATCGGGGCGACGATCGCCTTCACGGTGACGACCGGCTTCCTCCAGCGGCGGGAGCTGGTGCCGCCGGAGGTGCTGAACAACGTGGCGCTGCTGGCCGGTGTGGCAGCCTCGGCGTACCTGTACCTCAAGATCTGGAGCTGGGCCGCCACCAACTACTACTCGCACTCCCCGGCCGTCGAGCACGACCTGGAGCTGCTGGGCGAGCACACGCCCTACGGCTTCACGTTCTGGTGGTTCGAGGTGCTGCTGGGCGCGCTGGTCCCGGCCGTGATCTACCTGTGGCCGCGCGCGCGGCGCAGCAAGGTCGCCCTGTTTGTGGCCGGGATGCTGGGTGTCCTGGGCGTGATCACCTACCGCTGGAACATGACGCTGGCCGGCTTCGTCGTGCCGATGGACTGGTCGCCGGGCGTGCTGCGCAACCTGGAAGTAGCGACCTACAGCCCGGCCCTGATCGAATGGGGCGTGGCGCTGGGCATCGTGTCCTACTGGCTGCTGGCCTGGAGCCTGGCATCGCGCTTCCTGCACCTGTACCCGGAGGCGGAGGGCGGCCCGGCGCTGGCCGCGCCGCCCCACGTGGAGGAAGCCGCAGCCCCCGCCGCCGCAAGGTAGCGGAATACGTGAGCAGTGTACGGGCGGTTCGGGAACCGCCCGGTTTTTTCAAGGAACGCACAAAGCCATCCGTAGACCAGGGCGCGAACCCTGGTCTATTGTTGTGACTCGGGTGGGCGCGCGTCTTCCAGCACGTAGACCATCGCCTGCCCGAACAGGTTCGGCCACACGTCGCGCAGGAACGGG
>CAZGYW010000266.1:0-4726 GCA_964530495.1 uncultured Anaerolineae bacterium | reverse complement strand
TCCAGCGGTTGCGGGAGACCGATCCCTTTGATACCGAAGCGGTGATTGCCATCGGCATCGAGGGTCTCAAGGAAGCCGTCAAGAATATGCCCGGCACCCCAACCTACGGCTACACCGGCTTTGTCGGCTGGGACGAAACCTACTGGACCAACTGGCCTGGTAGCGAGAATCCCTACTGCGCACCCTATAACCACTGGGGGAACTTCAAGTACATGACTCCGTTCCTGAAACGCGCCGGCGAATAAGGGGCTTCGGAGTCTGCTTCGCTCAAGTGACAATGCTCCCTGGGCGGGGAAACCCGTCCAGGGAGACATATTTCCAGTACATCAGTGATTTCTCCTTAAAAGGCTAGATGCATGAGGGCACAGCCGTGAGATTCTTAAAACGATATCTCATCCCCCGTCTGCTTCAATATGTTCTGGTGATCTGGGTGGGCATCACTGTGGTCTTTCTTATTCCCAGACTCACCCCGAATGATCCCGTCATGAGAATGATCGGTGAGATGAGGGGGCGTGGTTCGTCCCTGGAACCGGGTGCGATGGATGGCATCATCCATGACCTGACTGTGATGTATGGCCTGGAGGGCTCCTGGTCAGAACAGTACGTAACCTTCTGGGGCAAGTTGTTTCACGGCGATCTCGGCGTATCGTTCTTCCAATTTCCCGCCCCCGTCACCCAGCTCGTTGCCAATGCCTTGCCCTGGACACTGGGGC
This sequence comes from uncultured Anaerolineae bacterium, assembly GCA_964530495.1. GTDB lineage: Bacteria > Chloroflexota > Anaerolineae > Aggregatilineales > Ch27 > CAZGYW01. The sequence continues at coordinate 4,013 of CAZGYW010000266.1, read as the reverse complement.
TCTTGCTGACCACAACCGTCATCTCCTGGGTATTTGGAAATATCATTGGCGGGCTGGCGGGATACTACACGCGTAAGGGGTGGTCGCGCGCGCTGGATGCTGTCGCCATGGTCATCCGCCCGCTGCCTTATTACATTTTTGCCTTTACATTGCTTCTGCTTTTTGCCTATGTGTGGCGCCTGTTCCCGGTTACGGGCGGGGCATCACTGGGCGCCTTACCGACCTTCACCTGGGCCTATATTCAGGATGTCCTGTGGCATTCGTTCCTGCCCGGCCTCTCGCTCAGCGTGCTGGGCATGGCAGTCAATTTTCAAACCATGAAGCTGCTTGTGCAGAACGTCAATGCGGAAGATTTCGTCCAGTATGCCAAACTGGGCGGAGTCACCGAAGACCGCATCGTGAACAAGTACATCATTCGCAACGCCTTACTCCCGCAAATCACCGGCCTGGCGCTTTCGTTCGGGCAAATCTTCAGCGGGGCATTGATTACGGAAATTGTCTACGGGTATCCTGGCCTGGGGATGTTGCTGTATAGAGCCATTGTCAATGGCGATTACAACCTGATCATGGGCATCATCATTCTTTCAATCATTGCTATCACGACGGCAATGCTGATTGTCGACCTGACCTATCCCTTGCTTGACCCCAGAGTACGCTATACGTAAGGGAGCCAGCCTGTGAAGACCCTCATCGATCTCTTCAAAGATTATCGTTTCAGCTTCGCCTTCATCGTACTGGCGATCATCTTGAGTCTGGCTGTTCTGTCCTTCTTTTCCCCTTATGACCCAACGTTGTGGCATGTTGTCCCGCGGGATATGAAACCGTCGGCGGAGCATATACTTGGCACCGATTCGAACGGGCAGGACGTGTTCTGGCAGGCCACCTTTGCCGTCCGCAATTCCCTGATCATCTCGCTCATTTCTGCATCGGTTTCGAGGGTGATCGCGGTCATGGTCGGCATGATAGCCGGCTATACGGGTGGGCTGCTTGATCGGGTACTGATGTTTATCAGTGACAGTCTGCTGGTTATTCCGCTCTTCCTGATCATGGTCATGCTGGCGATGCTGGTGCGGGAACATATGAATCTGGTGACGCTGGGGTTGATGCTATCGTTCTTCGGCTGGGCCTGGGATGCGCGCCTGATCCGCTCGATGGTCCTGAGCTTGCGTGAGCGCGACTTCACCAGGACGGCGATGCTTTCCGGTACCGGAACGACCAGGCTGGTGCTAAAAGAATACACGCCCTTCACCATGCCATTGATCTTCTCGACTCTGATCAACAATATGTCGTGGGCGATTGGACTGGAGATCACGCTGGCGATTCTGGGTCTGGTCAACCTCAACATCCCCACCCTGGGTACGATGCTCAACTGGGCGATTTTCTACCATGCGATTCTGTTGCAGCGCTGGTGGTGGATCCTGACCCCGGTTGTTCTGTCGCTCTTCATGTTTATCGCACTCTACTGGCTCTCGGTGAGCATCAGCGAATATCTCGATCCTCGCACGCGCATCCAGCGGGTTGGAGCGTAGGAAGACACGGCCATGGAAACAACGAAACGAACAATCCTACGAACCGAACATCTCAAAGCTTTCTACATTCTGGAGATGCATGGCACTCAGAAGACTGTCAAAGCTGTCAATGACGTGGACATGCAGATCTATGAAAACGAAATCTACGGGATCGCGGGCGAAAGCGGCTGCGGCAAAACCACACTCCTGAAGACGCTGTTCAACGAGGTCGTCCCCCCCCTGCGCCTGATTGACGGCAGGATTTTTTACCGTATCGACGATGATGAAGTGGACGTCACCCAGATACGGCCGGAGGCCAAGCGCAAGCTGCGGATGAAGTATATTTCCTATATTCCGCAGGGTTCGATGAGCGTCTTCAATCCCGTGCTCAAGACAAAAGGAGCCTTTGCGGACTTCATCGGCAGCCACGTCGACGGGCGCAGCCGCGCAGACATCCTGGAACTGGCCCACCAGCGCATCGTGGAGCTGGGCTTACCCAAAAACGTCCTCGAGGTTTACCCGCACCAGTTATCGGGTGGAATGCGCCAGCGCGTGACCATCGCGCTGGCAGCTTCGTTGAACCCGCGCATCATGATCGGCGACGAGCCCACCACTGCGCTGGACGTGGTGGTCCAGCGCGGTGTCATCCAGATGTTGAAGACTATTCAGGAGACTCTGAAGAATACGATCATCCTGGTTACGCATGACATGGGCGTCCATGCCAACATCGCGGATCGAATTGGCATCATGTACGCGGGGAAGATCATCGAAGAGGCGCCCACCGGGCAGCTCTTTGCCCGGCCATTGCATCCCTATACGCAGTTCTTGATCAACTCGCTGCCCAAGTTTGGCGATAAGAGTATGCGTGATAGCGCGCCCGGCAGCCCTCCCTCCCTGGCCGACCTGCCCTCCGGGTGTCCGTTTCACCCGCGCTGCCCGCAGGTCAAGGAGATTTGCCGCCAACAGATGCCGGACTTCACGCAGGTGGATGAAGCCCATAAAGTCGCCTGCTGGTTGGTTGGAGAACACCATCATGGATAAGCTGCTTGAGGTCAACAATCTGACCAAACGGTATTCCCAGGGCAATGTGCTCGCCAGAATCACGCTTACCGCCGTAGACAATGTCAGCTTCTATATCAACGCGGGCGAAATCTTCACCCTGGCAGGCGAGAGTGGCTGCGGGAAATCGACCACGGCAAAGCTGATCCTGGGTTTTGAAGAAGCCACTCTCGGGGCAATGCTCCATAACGGCAGACTGCAGACCCACAGGGAGAAAGCCTGGCTCACCCAGGGCGTACAGGCGATCTTCCAGGATCCGTTCAGCACGTTCAACCCATTGCGTACCGTTGATTCGTATTTTCACGAGACGGTGCAAAACTTCCGGCTGGCGAAATCAAAACAGGAGGCCATTGAACGGATCGATCAGAAGCTGCGCCTGGTAGGGCTGACTTATGAGGAATTCGCCGGGAAGTACCCGAACGAATTCTCTGGTGGACAGCTCCAGCGCATCTCGATCGCCCGGGCGCTGGTCACTGATCCGAAACTGATCATCGCCGATGAGCCAGTGTCGATGGTCGATGCCTCCCTGCGCATGTCGATTGTCAACCTGTTCAAACAGCTCAGGGATGAGTTGGGTGTGAGCATCCTCTACATCACTCATGACCTGGCAACGGCTTATTACGTCAGTGATCGGATCGCCATCATGTTCCGCGGCAACATTGTTGAAATGGGGACCGTGGAACAGGTGCTGATGAATCCCCGGCATCCATACTCAAAGCTGCTGCGCGAGTCCATTCCCCAGGCGGACCCCCGGAAACGCTGGACCACAACAGTCACACTCTCCGAACTGGAACAGGAGGAGTACCTGCGGCAGGGCTGCAAATTCGCGGGCCGGTGCCCTGATGTTATGGACATTTGTAAGCGTGTGGTGCCAGCGGACATACTCATTGACGATGTGCTCGTCCGTTGCCATAAGTATTCCGACGAAGCGGAGTCTGCGTTGACAAACGCCGGATGAACCGGCGACCTGGCAGAAGCGGGTTGGCGGGCTTTCACCCCCTGCCTCCAGCGCCTCACCCCGTTGCGGCGTGATTTCCACCCTGCCTGCGGCAGCGCTATCGCCAACACGACGCTGGTCGTCTCAGGCGCCTGTCCCTCAAGGGCTGGTGGTCAATTCGCCTCGTGAAAAAGCGGCAATGCCAGTGCTCAGCGCCGGCTGAGCGGCTCCCGAGTAAGCTGAGTATCGACCACGCGCCATATATTCAGTGGATTGGCATCCTGGAGAGCCTCCGGCAGGAGGGGATCAGGGAGGTTCTGGAATGCGATCGGGCGCATGAAGCGTTTGATCGCCGTCACCCCCACCGATGTCGCCTGCGGGGCTGTGGTGGCGGGATAGGGACCCCCGTGCTGCATCGCATACCCCACCTCGACGCCGGTTGGAAAGCCATTCCAGATCAGGCGCCCGACCTTTTCGCGCAGTCGTGAGAACAATTCGCCGGTAAAGGC
>CAZGYW010000265.1:0-4737 GCA_964530495.1 uncultured Anaerolineae bacterium | reverse complement strand
TGCAGGAAGCCACCGGGCTGGAGCCGGTCATGTGGGGGGACAGCATGGTCGGCTTCGGCAGCTACCGCTACAAATACGCCAGCGGGCGGGAGGGTGACTGGCCGCTGGTAGCTTTCTCCCCCCGCAAGCAGAGCCTGACGGTGTACATCATGGCCGGGTTTGACCAGTACGGGGAGCTGCTGGCCCGGCTGGGGAAACACACTACCGGCGTGGGCTGCCTGTACATCAAGCGTCTGGCGGATATCGATCTGGACGCCCTGCGCAAGCTGGTAGCGCGCTCGGTGGAGCACATGCGCCGCACCAACCCGTAAGCCCACCCGGGTGCTTTGTCGCGATCCTCGGCCGCGGCTATAATCGCCGTGATAACATCGCCCGGCCTGTGAAAGCTGAACGCGTATGAGTGCCACCCCCTCCCCGCGCCGCTCGATCCCCAACGATCACCGCGGCGTGCTGGTCGCCGCCCTGATCATGATGGTCATCGGCTGGTTCGGCCTGTACCGCGTCGTCATGACCACCCTGCCGCTGGCCTTCCCGCGCTGGCTGTTCTTCATCCTGCTCTTTTCCGCCGCGACCGGGACGTCGATCCCTGTGGTGCGCCTCCTGAACATTCACCTGACCGGGGAGCCGTACCCCGTCCCGCCGGGGAGCGTGATCCTGCGCCAGGGGGTGTGGGTCGGGCTGTTCGCCGTCACCTGCGCCTGGCTGCAGATTCCGCGCGTGCTGAACCCGCCGATCGCCTTCTTCCTGGCCCTGAGCTTCATCGTGATCGAGGTCTACCTGCGCCTGCGCGAGCGCGCGGAAGACGTCGGGATTGACCCGCGGGGTGAGAACCATGAGTGAGCACGCTCAGGCTGACGTGACAGCCCGCCTGCGCCGGCTGCCGGGCGTGGACGCCCTGCTGAACACGGACGCGGCCGCCGCGCTGGGCGACGTGTACGGGCGCGAATGGGTCGTGCAGGCCCTCCGGGAGGCGCTGGATGAGGCGCGAACCGCCATCCGGGAGGGGGCCGCCCCGCCGGATGCTGCCGTGCTCCTCGACCGCGCCGCCGAGCGCCTGTACCACCGCAGCGCGCCGACCCTGCGCCCGGTGATCAACGCCACCGGCGTGATCCTGCACACCAACCTGGGCCGCGCGCCGCTCAGTGCCGCCGCCACAGCGGCCATCCAGGCGGTGGCGACCGGCTATTCCACCCTGGAATACGACCTGGAGCCGGGCGCGCGCGGCAAGCGCGATGTCCACGCCGAGCGGATCGTGTGCGATGTGACCGGCGCGCAGGCGGCGCTGGTCGTCAACAACAACGCGGCGGCGGTGCTGCTCGTCCTGATGGCCTTCGCCCAGGGGCGCGGGGCGCTCATCAGCCGCGGGCAGCTGGTCCAGATCGGCGGGGGCTTCCGCGTGCCGGACGTGATGGCCCAGTCCGGCGCGGCGCTGGTCGAGGTCGGCACCACCAACCGCACCTCCCTGGCGGACTACGCGGCAGCGATCGGCGCGGAGAGCGCCCTGATCATGCTGGCCCACGCCTCCAACTTCAGGATGATCGGCTTCACGGAGGAACCGCCGCTGGCCGACCTGGCGGCGCTGGCCCACAGCCACCGGCTGCTGCTGGTTTACGACCTGGGCAGCGGCGCGCTGCTGGATACGGCTACTTTCGGCCTGGCCCACGAGCCGACCGTCCAGGAGGCGCTGGCGGCGGGCTGCGACCTGGTGTGCTTCAGCGGGGACAAGCTGCTGGGCGCGACGCAGGCCGGGATCATCGTCGGGCGGGCGGACCTGGTGGCGGCGCTCAAGCGCCACCCCTTCGCCCGGGCGGTGCGCATGGACAAGCTGGGGCTGGCCGGGCTGGTCGCCACGCTGGAAAGCTACCGGCGCGGGGCGGCGCTGGAGGACATCCCCGTATGGCGCATGATCAGCACCCCGGCGGATGCGATCAAACGCCGGGCGGCACGCTGGCGGCGGCAGATTGGGGCCGGAACGGTCATCCCGGCGGAGAGCACCGTCGGCGGGGGCAGCCTGCCGGGCGAGACGCTGGCGAGCTTCGCCCTGGCGCTGGATGTGGCGGGGCCGGACGCCTTCGCGGCGGCCCTGCGCGCGGAGCCGCTGCCGATCATCGCCCGCATCCAGGCGGATCGTGTTCTGCTGGACCCGCGCACCGTCCTCCCTGAGCAGGAGCGCGCCCTGGTGGCCAGCCTACGGCAGCTGCTGGCGCTGCACGTCTGACGCGGCGGAATCAAAAAGGCCGCGACCGCGCACGGTCACGACCTTCCGGTGTGTTCCGGTTGGGGAGCCGGGCGGGTTACGCGCCGCCCGTGATGTCCTTCAGCTCAAGCTCCAGCGAGTTGCGGCGCGCTTCCGCCGCCTGGCGCGCTTCCGCCAGGAGCTGCTCGTAGTAGTCCTGGGCATCCTTGCGCATCTTCGCGCCGGAGGCCGGGGCCAGCAGCAGGGCCAGCACCAATCCCACCAACCCGCCTAACGCCAATCCCAGTACAAACATCCCGATGCGACGCATTGGTCCCTCCCTCGCGCCGTGTAACCACCTGAGTGTATCCCAGTATACCAGCAGTCACCGCGTCCAGGCAATCAGGTGTGTGGCTGCCCGGCCGAAACCGGACGCCTCCGCGTCGGGCAAGCGGTGGCCGGTCACCAATTGCTGATCAGTCACCGCGCGGTATATACTGACGCGCGGATATCCACTTGCGGGGGGCGTCAGCAGGAGGCTGAGTCCGAGTATGGAATTTGTCCCGATTATGCTGGCGGGCTTCATTGGCGCGCTGCTGGCGACTCCGCTGGCGCGGCGGGCGGCGTACCGCTTCGGCGTGATCGACCAGCCCAGCGGGCGCAAGGTGCACACTTCCGCCACGCCCCTGATGGGCGGGCTGGCGATCTACGCCGGGATGATCGTGGCGCTGGCGCTGTTCAGCCCGCGCGCCTACCTGGTGGAGCTGCTGGCCATCGCCGCAGGCGCGTCCTGGCTGGCCCTGATCGGCCTGATCGACGACCGGCAGGGCATGAACCCGCGCCTCAAGCTGCTGGCGCAGATCGTGGCCGGGCTGGGCATCGTGCTGGCCGGGGTGCGCATCACCCTGCTTTATGTGCCCGTCCTGGATGCGCTGCTCACGATCATCTGGATTGTCACCATCACCAACGCCCTCAATTTCCTGGACAACATGGATGGCCTGGCGGCCGGCCTGACCGGAATCGCGGCGGTGTTCTTCTTCATCCTGGCGGCGGGGGAAGGCCAGGGCCTGGTCTCCAGCCTGGCGGCGGCCATTGCCGGGGCGGCGCTGGGCTTCCTGGTGTTCAACTTCAACCCGGCCAGCATCTTCATGGGGGATATGGGCAGCCACGTGCTGGGCTTCACCCTGGCGGTGCTGGCGATCAAGCTGCGCTTCAACACCGCGCCGAGTGTCTCCACCTGGGCCGTGCCGCTGCTGGTGCTTGGCCTGCCGATTTTCGACATCACGCTCGTCGTGTTCACGCGCCTGCGGGAGGGGCGCTCCCCGGCCCAGGCAGGCAAGGATCACACCTCCCACCGCCTGTATCAGATGGGCCTGAGCACGCGCCGGGCGGTCCTGATCCTGTACGGGGTGTGCATCGCGCTGGGGATTGACGCGATCGTGGTCAACCGGCTGCCGCCGGAAAGCGCGCAGATCGTGGTCCTGGCGACGCTGGTGGTGGCTTTATTCGCATTCATCGGGCTGGAGCGGTTCCGCATCCGGCAGCAAAGGGCGGGCAAACTATGAGCGCAACGTATCTCGTGACGGGCGGCGCGGGCTTCATCGGCTCGCACATCGTGGAAGCGCTGGTCGCGGCCGGGGAGCAGGTGCGGGTGATCGACAACTTCGCCACCGGCAAGCCGGAGAATATCGCGCCGTTCCAGGACCGGATCGCGTTCTACGAGATCGACATCACGAAACGGGAGGCGCTGGACGCGGCCTTCGCCGGGGTGGATTACGTGCTGCACCAGGCCGCGATCCCCTCCGTGCCGCGCAGCGTGGATGACCCGCTGGGCACCCACGCCGCCAATGTGAACGGCACGCTTAACGTGCTGGACGCGGCCTGTAAGGCGGGCGTGAAGCGCGTGGTGTACGCGGCCTCCTCCTCCGCCTACGGTGAGATCGCCGGGGAGTACAAGACCGAGGACATGACGCCCAGCCCGCTGTCGCCTTACGCGGCGGCCAAGCTGGCCGGGGAGCACTACTGCCAGGCGTTCTACCGGGTCTACGGGCTGGAGACGGTGGCGCTGCGCTACTTCAACGTGTTCGGCCCGCGCCAGGACCCCACCAGCCAGTACGCGGCCGTGATCCCGCTGTTCATCACCGCCATGCTGGATGGCCGCCGCCCGACCGTGTACGGGGATGGCCTGCAGAGCCGCGACTTCACCTACGTGCAGAACGTGGTGCACGGCAACCTGCTGGCCTGCCACGCGCCGAGCGCGGCCGCCGGGCAGGTGATCAACCTGGCGTGCGGGGAGAGTATCTCCCTGCTCGATCTGATCACGGCCATCAACGCCAGCCTGGGGACGGACATCGCGCCGGTGCATGCCGAGCCGCGCGCCGGGGACATCCGCAACTCGCGGGCGGACATCCACCGGGCGCAGGCGCTGCTGGGCTACACGCCGCAGGTCAGCTTCCAGGACGGGCTGGCCCGCACGGTGGAGTTCTTCCGGGCGATGAGCTAACGCTGCCCCCCATCCTCGGTCCTTCCCCCACAGCGTGGGGAAGGATGACCACCCCTTC
>CAZGYW010000264.1:0-4772 GCA_964530495.1 uncultured Anaerolineae bacterium | reverse complement strand
ACCCTATCCTACACTCTTTCCCTACACGACGCTCTTCCGATCTCTATGGCGGCAAGGGCGTGCTGCAGGCGGTCGAGAACGTCAATGGGCCAATTGCCGAAGAGTTGGTCGGGCTGGACGCGCTGGAGCAGAAGGCCATCGACCAGATCCTGATCGATCTGGACGGCACTCCGAACAAGGGCAAGCTGGGTGCGAATGCAACTCTGGGTGCGTCCCTGGGCGTGGCGAAGGCCGCCGCAGACAGCCTGGGCCTGCCGCTGTACCGCTACCTGGGCGGCGTGTATGCCCACAAGCTGCCCGTCCCCATGATGAACATCATGAACGGCGGCAAGCATGCGGCCAACAGCACTGACTTCCAGGAGTTCATGGTCATGCCCCTGGGGGCGTCCAGCTTCCGTGAGGCGCTGCGCTGGTGCGCGGAGATTTACCAGAGCCTCAAGAAGGTGATTGGCAGCAAAGGCATGCCCACCACCGTCGGCGACGAGGGCGGTTTCGCGCCCAGCCTGCCGACCAATGACGGCGCGATCGAAGTGATTCTGGAAGCCATTGCCAAGGCCGGCTACAAGGCGGGTGAGCAGGTCTTCATCGCGCTTGACCCGGCGGCCAGTGAAATCTACTCGGATGGCAAGTACCACCTCAAGACCGAAGGCCGCAGCCTGACCGGTGAGGAAATGGTTGACTTCTGGGCGGACTGGGTGGCACGCTACCCGATCATCTCCCTGGAAGACGGGCTGGCCGAAAATGACTGGGAGAACTGGGCACGCCTGACGGCGCGGGTTGGCGACCGCGTCCAGATCGTTGGCGACGACTTGCTGGTGACGAATCCTGAGCGCGTGGCGCGGGGCATCAAGGAGAAGTCTGCCAATTCACTGCTCTGCAAGTTGAACCAGATCGGCACCCTGAGCGAGACGATGGCGGCCTGCGAGCTGAGCTTCCGCAACAACTGGACGGTGGTGGTGAGCCATCGCTCCGGCGAATCGGAAGACGCGACCATCGCTGACCTGGTAGTGGCGCTCAACGCCGGGCAGATCAAGACCGGCGCGCCGGCTCGCTCCGACCGGATTGCCAAGTACAACCAGTTGCTGCGCATCGAGGATGATCTCGGTGACGCAGCGGAATACGCCGGGTTCAGCGCGTTCCCGAACATCAAGCGCTTCTAGTTTCCGGGTGCGATCAACTGCCCTGATTGGCGGGGCATGCGATTCGGGGAAAACGAGAGGACGTCCAGGCGGGCGTCCTCTTCGATTCAGGGCTGTGACGTAAGCGCACTACGAGCGGTAGGGGTCACCCTCGATGAATTCCAGCGCGGGCTGCTCAGCGCCGGGCCGGACCTGGGCCTGCCGCGGCAGATCGGGCGGAGGGGCGGGCGTTACGTGTCCCTGGCGAACCGTCCTGCCAGCCGGGACGGTGCTGGCGCTCAGCGAGGGCTGAACCGCAGCACAGTAGGGACACTGACTCCACGGCAACTCCAGGAGGCGATTGCACTGGATGCAGGGTTTGCGCAGGCTGGTGTGGCAGTGGGGGCATACCTGCCAGTCCGGGCTGGTGGGACGGCTGCAGCCGGGGCAGATCGGCTTCTCTTCGATTTCCTGGAGGAGCGCTTCCTCTTCGAGCGATCGCTCATAGGCCTCGGCCAGCGTTTCACGGGGGCGCAGCATCAGGTAGATGATCAGGCCCGGAATCCCCAGGATAGCGACAGTCAGGGCCGCCGCCAGGGAGGCGAGCCCATCCCGCGAGCGGGCGCGATGATCGCGAAAGGTCCAGATGATGGTCGTGAGCCAGAAGGCAGCGATATACATGCCCAGGATAGCGAGGATGACAAGGGCGGCATTGCTCAGAAGTCCGGTATCCAACATGGGGCGGTTCCTTCAGGGTACACAGGCGATCCCGGCAGGGGATCGCTCGAACACGGTGGCAGTATAGCATTCCGGTAACAGGCAGGCAAAGCAGTGTCTAGCTCTCAGCGGCCAATGCGTCGCTGGCGGTGGTCTCCCATAAGTCCCCGGCCAGCAGCGCGACTTCGCCAAGCAGGACCTCATATTCGTGCCCGGAAGCATAGAACTTGACGCTGTTGACTGCAACCGGGCGCTGATCCTCTGGCAGAAGCTGAAGCAGATTGCCAGAGGTGTAGGTATACCAGGTATCCTTGTTCAACTGCTCATGGTCCTGGGCGCAGGTGGCGCAGCGCAGCGGCCATCCTACAGCCTGGTCGTAGCGGGTATAGAAGCCGTGAATCCACTGCTGTTCCTGATCGTACTGGTTCAGGTAGTTGATGACGACCATGACCGGGCACTCGCTACCCTGCTGGCCGCAGGCGCTGAGCATCAATAGGCGGTCTCGAATCTGCATGGTGACGCGCAACTCGAGGAAGTTGTAGACGGTGACAGGCAGCGGCTCACTGATGGTGTTCAGGTACTGCAGGCAGCCAGTCTCCGCGTGGTTGGTGGCCGGTAACCCGTCTGTCTGGACCCGGGTGATGTGCATCACAGAGCGACCGTTGATGAATTCGCGTCCGTAGCTACCCTCTGCCGCCGCGGCATCGTCACGCAGGCTGTAGCAGCCCCACTCGGAGGAAAGGGCAGGGTCGGCCGGATTGACGGTATCGAAGCTGCCGTCCGGGATGATGTCCACCAGCGGTTGGCTGATTCCGATCGCGTTGGTGGTTACGTCAATCCAGCCGGTCATGCCCTCGGGTACCGCGCGCGCTTCCCGGGTGTTGTTGATCACTGCCACATCGCCCGACCGGTTGAGTACCGAGAAACGCTCCGCGACGCTGGTGAGCAGGTAGCGTCCGGAGTTGCCCATGCGGATCAGGCCGTACGGGGAACGGATATCGACAATGATGCGCCGCTGGATATCCGGCGGGATGTCCACATCGACGTTGCCACTGAATTCCAGCGTGATGATGTAGGCCCTGCTGCTGAAGTCAAACCGCGGCCGTGAGATTTCGCCCAGGGTAAGTGTGCTGTCACGGTGCAGGATAATCGAAGCCACAGAGTCGTGGGTGTAGGGATCGGTGATGTTCAGGTGTCCCTGTGAGGCGCTGTCAGTCGCAAGCGCGGCATCGCGCGAGATGGTGAACATCGTCCGCACAGCCTGGTAATTGTCGCCGGTACTGGCGCGCACGCTCACAGTATTCCGGCTGACCTCGAGCGTGGCGTTGAGCGGGATCATCGAATCGAGCAGGAACCAGCGGATTCCAACGAAAACAGCGGTCGCGGTCAGACAGAAGATGATGAGTGCCGTCAGGAGGACGGTCCACGCCAGGCGGCCCGGGTCCTTAAACATGAACGAAGCCTCTCAGTCTTTACCGGCGTAGCGGATCGTGAACGAGGTGAAGGCGCCGGATGCAGGCTGCCACTGGATGTCTACCTGGCGGACGCTGGCCGCCGGCGAACCCCGGCGCAGGAACGCCCAGAAGTCCTCCAATTGACGGCGCGAGCCTTCGGCGCACACTTCGACTGCGCCATCGGGCCGGTTCTGAACCCAGCCGGTGATCCCCAGGCGCAGCGCTTCCTGTACTGTGTAGTAGCGGAAGCTAACGCCCTGCACACGACCATGTACAACCGCGCGAAGTTGAGCCTGATTGCCAGCAGACATGTGTTGCCTTCTGACGTGACCGTCAGGAAGTCCTGAACAGGCACGACCGACGGGGGCCGGTCAGCGCCACAGGTGCAGCACCCGGATTATACTCAAATGCGGGTTGCTGACCAGCAGCCTGTGCAGCGAGATCATGCGCGGCCAGCTATTCGGTGGCAAGCAAGCCCAGGAGGTTTTCCGCCAGGATCGCCGGGGGTGTGCGGTAAGCGAAGATCATGACCAATTGGCCCTGAGCATCCACCAGGAAGGTTGACGCGGTGTGGGCGACCAGATAACTCGCCGCGGTGTCCGCTACTTCCTCCAGCTCAAAGAAGACGTCAAATGCGGCAGTGGCGGCTTCCAGACGGGCGGAATCCGTGGTCGTCAGGCCGAGGAAATAGGGGCCGAACTGAGGCAGGAATTGGCTAAGGCGTTCCGGAGTGTCTCGCCCGCCATCCACGCTGACGAAGACGAAGTGAACATCCTCGGCCCGCTCGCCAAGCAGCGTCGCTGCCTGGCGCATTTCCGCCAGCGTCAGCGGGCAGACATCCGGGCAATGCGTGTAGCCGAAGTAGAAGAGCGCCGGTTTGCCGGCCAGATCGCTGAGCCTGACATCGGCCCCGTCCTGGTTGGTCAGGACGAAATCCGGCAGCGGGCGCGGGGGATCAACAGGCTCGCCACCGGGCGGCGGGGGCGTCATAGTGGGTCCGCTGATGACATCGGAGACGGTGGCGCAGCCAGCGAGCGCGGTGAGTGCGAGGATCAACCCGAGCGCCAGCACGATGCCAGGCTTTGCCGGGCGGAGACTAAAGGGCAAGGGGGCCATCCTTTTCACGGCGCGCGAATCTCGGCCTGGACCGTGATCGTCTTGCCGGACGCAAAGTTAAGGGTCAGGGGCACGCTTTCACCGGCCACCAGGGTCTGGAGCAAATCCATGAGCATCACATGGTAGCCACCCGGTTCGAGCGACACAGTGCCTCCGGCCGGAATCTCAAGGCCGTCCAGGAGAGGGCGCATGCGCATCACGTCGCCCTGCATCTCGACGGTGTGAATCTCCACAATCGCGGCTGCGGGCGTCGAGCCGCCAACCAGGCGATCGGCAATTCCACCGGTGTTGCGGATGGTCATGTAGGCGGCACTGACCGCGCCACCCGATGTCATCATTTGCCCCATTCCGGCCGTCTGTTCTCCGG
>CAZGYW010000263.1:0-4774 GCA_964530495.1 uncultured Anaerolineae bacterium | reverse complement strand
GAGGTTGCCGAGCACCTGGGCGACGCGCTTGTCATCCTGTAACTGCTGGAACACCTCCAGCGCCTGCTGCATCAGCGAGAGTGCCTGCTCATGCTCGCCCAGCGCCCGGTGGACCAGCCCCAGGTTGACGAGCATTTCAGCGGCAAGATCATCCTTGCCTTCGGCTTTGTAGGCGGCCTGCGCTTCGTTAAAACGTTCGGCCGCGGCCTCGTAATCACGGTTCTGGAACAGCCGGATGCCTGCCTGTTGAAGTTCGTTCGCGTTGCTCACACCATGCTCCTGGGTTCCCCTACAGGGTGATATCGTTAAGAATACCCTCGGCGATGCGGCGCATCTTATCCTGCTCCAGGCGGCTCAGGTTGAGGATGCTTTCCGCCAGACCGCGCAGCTCAGTGACGCCCAGCGCGCTGAACCACATCGCCAGTTGCACAAAACTCCGGTTGCTGGGGTTGCTGATGAAGGTCCGGACGTCCTCCGGCATCGCGCTGAAACGCTTGAACGCTTCCTGCTGGTCCAGCCACTGCCCGATCCGGTTGCCCTGCTCCAGAAAATAGCTCACCGAGACGCTGGTCGCGCTGGCGAGTGACGTCAGGATGCTGAGCGGGATCGACTCTTCGCCCAGCTCGTAGGCTGTGATCGCTTCGGGCGGCAGGTTCAGGCGCGCTGCCAGGTCTTCCACCGCGAGGCCGGCATCCGCCCGCGCCTGGGCCAGGCGGGCGCCCAGGATGCGGTCACGCAGGAGCAGGTATTCCTGGCGCGCGAACGCGCCGGCTTCGCCACTGCGCGAGAGTGTCTCTGTCCCCCAGAAGTGGCTAACCGGCAGCCCCAGATCGTAGGCCAGCAGCTCAAGCTGAGGGAGGCTGGGGCTGGCAATACCAAATTCCCACTGAAGGAGAGTCTGCTCCGGGATGCCGAGACTGGTGGCCAGGTCAGCGGCGGTGCGCTGGCGGGTCTGGCGTGCATCGCGGATCAGGACTCCCAGGATGCGGGCGCGCAGGGTGAACAACTCGTTGAAATCGGCTGGCTGCTGATCGCCGGGCTGAGCCGCCTTCTTCTGCTGGATCTTCTTCCAACGGTCGGCAACGCCGCCAAACGCATCACTGGTGCTCATGAGTCAACTCCGTACTACCGGTAAGGCTGAGTGCATTATACGTGCAGGCGCGGGGTGGGGCAAGCAACAAAAAGCGGGCCGCCCGGGAGGGGCAGCCCGCTGTGCTGGCTGGATCGGTTACATGTCTTCAGGCGAAACCATGACCGCGCCCGCCGGGGCGATGATCTCGAACGCCTCGTTAAGGCGATCCAGGGTGAAGTCGAAGTTCACAGCCAGCTCAAGCGGCGGCATTGACTGGCCGCCGGTCTGGGCGCCGCCCATCAGCATCGCGATGTCAAAGGTGATGAGCATGTCGAAAGCCATGCCGTGGACGAGCTTGTCCGCCGTGCCGATGTACTGGGTCTGCGTCATCGTCATGTCCAGGCCGGAGAGCAGCATCGGAACCATCGCGGCCGTCTGCGCGGCGTCAGGATCTTCGGCGGCCGCGGCGCTCATCAACCCGTCAAGGACTTTGGCAAATTCCTCAGAGGCGAAGAGCGGCGCCAGGTCGACATTGGTGGTGAAGACGGCCATCGTCTGGCCGAGCATTTGCTCATCCGCCTGGCGGGCCTGGGTCACAAAACCGGGTACGGTTGCCAGCGCCATGATGTCGGCTTCGCTCAGACCAAACTCCTCCAGCATGGCCAGCGGATTGCCGGCGGCCAGATCGTTGGGGGAGAGCGCGCCTTCCGGCAGGGTGGAGAGATCGCCGCCCATCAGACCTTCGACCATGCCCCGGGTCTCCGGATCGAGCGAGTTCAGGGCGTCTTCGTAGCGCAAGCCTTCCCAGGCTGCGCCGCCATCGTTGCTGGTGTAGATGATGCCATCGGCGATAACCAGGCTGAGTGCCTCACTCTCAGTTGTCGTGCCATCGTTCATATCAGCGTTGATCGTCATCTGCACCCGGGCCGGGGGCATGACGGTCATGTCCAGGACGTAGGGGCCCTCGGCGGTCATATTCACCACGACATCGCCCGGAGCTTCATCTGATGATCCACCCATCATCATGGCGATCATGGCCAGGTTGCGCAGAGTCATCTCGGCGGTGAAATCGACGTAGGCTGACTGGACGGTGGCGGCGTTGGCGGTGGCTTCCATGAGCAGCGCGCAGTCGGACTCGGATAGGCCGGCGCAGGTGAGTTCGGCGCCCTGGCCCAGGGCGGCAGGCACAGCCGCCAGCAGCAGGCTCACAATCAGCAGCAGGCTAAGGATACGGGTTTTCATGCAGTTTCTCCTTCGAGGTGCGGACAGGACAGGTAAGCAGGATAAAGTGGCAGGTGTCTCACCGACGTGCCCCTCTCTAAACGGTTATCTTAGCATTGATCTGCCAGTCTGGCGAGCCAGACTCGCGGAGAATGCCCGGGCGCGCAGGCTGCTCAAGGGATCATGGGTTGCGCCGGCGTGGTGAGCCAACCTTCTCTATTCTAACCGATCAGGGGCGGGCAGGCTGAATGACGCCTGAGTACTATTCCGATAATTCTGGAGGAAGATTGTAGGGTATCGTCCGTAGACAGGGAAGCCGGGCTGCGCTATACTGCGGGCATTCATGACAGATTTGCAGACGAGCATTATGCTGGAGGCTTGGCTTCCAGAGGAGCACAACGCATGGCTGATTTTCCCGGCAAGGGCAAGGTGGCAATCGTCAAGACCCGGCCCGATACGGTCCTTGAGGATGTGCGGACGGCGATGCGCCTGGCGGATTACCAGGCGGCGCTGCCCAAAGACAAAGACACGCTGATCAAGATCAACATTTCGTGGGACACGTGGTATCCGGCGTGTTCCAGCACACCCTGGCAGATCGAGGGCGCTATCCAGGAATTGCAGGCGGCGGGCTATCCGCGCCTGATCGCGGCCCATAACGACACGGTTGTCGTGGACGCGCGCGCCGGGGAGCACAACAACAAGCACAGCTTCGTCACGGATAGATACGGCATTGAGAACTGGCATCTGTATGAGCCACAGTTCAAGTGGGTGAAGTACGAGCCTAAACAGCCGCTGCTGGTGCTGGACCGCGTGTACCCGGAAGGCATCTACATCCCGGAGTGCTTCTACGGGCGCAACATCATCCACATGCCGACGGTCAAGACGCATGTGTTCACCACGATCACCGGCGCGATGAAGAACGCGTTCGGCGGGCTGCTCAGCCAGAAGCGCCACTGGACGCACGCGGTCATTCACGAGACTGTGGTCGACCTGCTTCAGATTCAGCAGGACATCCACACCGGCATCTTCGCCGTGATGGATGGCACGTTTGCCGGGGATGGCCCCGGTCCCCGAGCGATGCGCTGGCATGAGAAGGACATCCTGCTGGCCTCCGCCGACCAGGTGGCGATTGATGCCATGAGCGCCAAGCTGCAGGGCTTCGACCCGATGTCCCTGGACTTCATCCGGCTGGCGCACGAGCGCGGGCTGGGCGTTGGTGACCCGAACCAGATCGAGGTGGTGGGCTACGACCTGCGCGACGAGCCGGCCTGGAACTTTGTGCAGGAAGATACCTTCGCCAGCGTGGGCCAGAAGATGATTTACCATGGCTGGCTCAAGGGCTTCGAGAACATCCTGCTGCGCTCGCCACTGGTGCCGTGGAGCTACGCCGCGAGTCACATTTACCACAATGTGTACTGGTACCCGTTTGTTGGCCGCCAGCGTGTGGAAGGCGCGCTCCAGACCAAGTGGGGCCAGCTCTTCCGCGAGTACGGGGATGGTGAGGTTGTGATGCCCGGTCAGGACCCTGAGAAGGTTATTGCCACGGCCGCGGGTGGGGCGGTCGCCGTTGCCGGCGCGTTGTTCCTGGGCGGGATGTACCTGCTGCGCGGGCGCAAGAAGTAGCGTTTGTCCGGATTAACCACGGCGTTACGGCAGCGGGGCCAGTCGGCTCCGCTGTTTTGTTGCGGGTCAGGACCGGCGGATACCGGTGGCCTGGAACACCAGTGGTGCCCAGGTCAGCACTCCGCCCGCCTCCGCGCGGGCATCCAGGGCCGCGGTGACCTGGCGCAGGATCGCGGCCGGGTCAGCAGGTGAGAGCGGCTCGACCTACTCAGCGCGCGGCGCCCATGCCTGCGCGTAGGCCAGGAAGGCCTCGACTGGCAGGCGCAGCGTGACCGGCCGGCACTCGCACGCTTCCTCCACGGCCATACCTGCCTCCTCCAGCGCCGCTGCGTAGTCGTCAGCATCCTGCAGGCGCGCCTGCCAGCGGGAGGGTTCGCTCAGCACCGCGCGGAATGCGGCCCGCAGCCCGTCCGCCTCCGGGTTCAGCGCGGCCGCCAGGATGCCGTCCACAATGGCGCGCGGGTCACCATCTGACTCGTACGGCCCCCATTCCTGCAGGCGCAGGCGGCCGCCCGGCCGCAGAATGCGGTGGATGGCGCGCAGCGCCCGGTCAGGATCGCATTCACTGAGGCCGAACGAAGCGACCGCAGCGGCGCAGCTTCCGGGGGCCAGCATCTCCAGGCGGGATGCGTCGCCCTGGACGAGGTGGCTCCCCGGCCAGCCCTGGGTCATCCGGACGGCTTGCGCTGCGCGCAGCATCGCCAGCGAGAGATCGATCCCGATGCAGCAGCGGCCGGGCGCGGCGACCACGCGCAGCAGGAAGCCGGTGCCTGTTCCCACATCGACGATCGTAGCATTGTCCGGGAGGGTCACGCCCCTTACCAGGTCGCGCGCCAGCGGGAGCAGGACCGGGCCAAT
>CAZGYW010000262.1:0-4778 GCA_964530495.1 uncultured Anaerolineae bacterium | reverse complement strand
GCGGCTAGCGCGCGGAGCGGCGCCGTGCCAGCCACTTCTCCAGCTCGATGCCCACAAATGCCAGGCTGCCCACCACGGCGCTGATCGCCAGCTCCGCCGGGGTGAGGGGCGTTACCTGGAAGAAATCGCGCAGGAACGGCAGGTAGATCACGGCCAGCTGGGCCAAGATGGTCACAATCGCCAGCCCCAGCAGCGCCGGGTTGGACCGCACGCCGGTGGTGAACAGCGACTCCTGCGCCGAACGGGAAGCGAGCGCCTGCCCGATCTGCAGGAAAGCGAGCGTCGTGAAGATCATCGTCTGCCAGCGGCGGTTGGCAGGGGCCGCCGGATCATGGAAGATCACGCCGATCGCCAGGGCGGCAACCCCGATGATCAGCCCGACCTGGATCACCTGCCGCCACAGCCCGCCGCTGAAGAAGCCTTCCTGACGGCCGCGCGGCGGGCGCTGCATCGTGTCCGCTTCCGCCGGCTCCATGCCCAGCCCCAGGCCGAGCAGACCGTCGGTCAGCAGGTTCAGCCACAGGAGTTGCAGCGGCAGAAGGGCGACCGGGATGCCGAACAGCGGCGCGAAGAGCATCACGATCACCTTACCCAGGTTGCCCGCCACAGAGAACTTCACAAAGCGCCGGATGTTATCGTAGATGGCGCGGCCTTCCCGCACCGCGGCCACGATCGTGGCGAAATTATCGTCCAGCAGCACCATCTGGGAGGCTTCCTTGGAGACATCCGTGCCGGTGATGCCCATCGCCACGCCGATATCCGCTTTCTTCAGGGCGGGCGAGTCGTTGACCCCGTCACCGGTCATCGCCACCGTATGGCCCTTCTTCTGCAGGGCTTCCACGATGCGCAGCTTGTGCTCCGGCGTCACCCGCGCGAACACGGACACCTCATCGACGATCACATCCAGCTCCGCTTCGGACATCGCGTCCAGGTTCTCCCCGGTCTTGACGCGCCCGTTGGTCGTGATCCCCAGGTCGCTGGCGATGAAGCGCGCGGTGAGGGGATGATCCCCGGTGATCATGATCGGGCGGATCCCGGCCTGCAGGCTGGTTTCCACCGCGGCTTTGACCTCCGGCCGCGGCGGGTCAATCATGCCAATCATGCCGATGAAGATCGCGTCCCGCTCCAGGTCGCCCTCCGCGGCGGCAGGCGGCGCATCCAGCCAGCGCACCGCCACGCCCAGCACGCGCTTGCCCATGCCGGCCAGTTGATCGTTGGCGGTCACAATCCGCTGCCGCCAGTGATCATCCAGCGGGCTGACGGTCTGTCCATCCCAGATCGAATCCGTCATGGCCAGCAGGGAGTCCACCGCGCCCTTGGTGATGACCACCGCGGCGCTGCGGCCATCGTGCAGCGGCTGGAGGGCCACCGGGAGCGTGTCGCGGTCGGCCGGGAGCCGGTGCACTGTGGTCATGCGCTTGCGATCAGAGTCAAAGGGCTGTTCCGCCACGCGCGGCAGCAGCGCGTTCGCGGCCCCCTGCTCCAGCCCGGCCTGGCGAGCGGCTACCAGCAGCGCGCCTTCAGTCGGATCGCCGACAGCCAGGTAGCGGCCGGACTGCGGATCGGGCCGCAACGATGCATCGTTGCACAACGCGCCGCTGGCCAGCGTCATCGCTACCGAGGGCGGCTGAGTCGCCAGCAGGGGCGCCACGCCGCCCGGCTCAGCCAGGGCCGGGGCCGGGTGGCGCGCCGTGCCAATCAGGTCGAGGTAGTGCCCGGCAACGTCGATCACGGTCACCGTCATCCGGTTTTCGGTGAGCGTTCCGGTTTTGTCGGAGCAGATCACAGTCACCGCGCCGAGCGTTTCCACGGCGGGCAGCTTGCGGATCAGGGCGCGCTGGCGCAGCATCCGCTGGGCGCCCAGCGCCAGGGTAACGGTCACCACGGCGGGCAGCCCTTCCGGCACGACGGCAACCGCCACGCTGACAGCCGTCAGGAACATCTCGCTCACGGTCTCGCCACGCAATACACCCACCAGCAGGACGAGCAGCGCCACCACAATACCAGCGACAGCCAACAGCTTGCCCACCCGGTCAAGTTGTTCCTGCAGGGGCGTTTTGTGCCCCTCCACCTCCTGCAGCAGCTCGGCGATGCGCCCCAGCTGGGTCTGCATCCCGGTCGCCACCACTACGCCGTTCCCGCGCCCGTAAGTGACCATGGTGCCCATAAAGGCCATGTTCACCTGGTCGCCGAGCGGCAAACTGGCCTCAGCCAGCGCGGCGGCGGTCTTGTCCACCGGCTCGGCCTCCCCGGTGAGCGCCGCCTCCTGGACGCGCAGACTGGCCGCTTCCAGCAGACGCAGGTCAGCCGGGACGATGCTCCCCGCTTCAAGAACCACAATGTCACCGGGCACCAGGTCGTGCGCCGGGCGCTCGACCAGCGCCCCATCCCGCCGGACGCGCACCAGCGGCACCGCCAGGCGCTTGAGCGCGGCCACCGCGCGCTCAGCACGGTACTCCTGTACAAATCCCAGAATGGCGAACAGCACGACGATGGCCGAGATCGCCACCGCCTCCAGCGGCTTGCCCAGCAGCGCAGAAACCACCCCGGCAGCGATCAGGATCAGGACCATCGTGCTGGTCAACTGCTCCAGCAGCATGAGCAGGGGCGGCCGCCCCTGGCGCTCGATCAGTTCGTTGCGGCCAACCGCCGCCAGGCGCGCGGCAGCTTCCGATTCGGTGAGGCCCTGCGAAGTGCTTGCCACCTCGCTCAACACCAGGTGTGCGTCGGCCGTGTGCCAGATCACGCCGGGTTGGTCCGGCGAAAAAGGGTGAGACATAAGCCTCCTGAAAATCCATAGTCGCTGCACTGGAATAGGGTCAAGCTGCCTCTTGATTTGACAGCCATTCGGCCGGGAAGAGGCATTCCCAACACAGGCAGCCTGTCGTCGTGCTCGATTTTCCCGGACAGATTGGCTACCTCGAGTATATCAGATGCAAGAACTCAGAAAAGAGTTGCGAAAGGCGTCTGGCCGGCCAACTGTGACAGCGCAACCGGGGATCATCAAGCGCAACGGCAGCGATCTCAAGTCCTGCCGTCTGAGATCGCTGCCGTTAACGGGCCAGAGTCCGGGTTGGTTACCACTGCCAACACCTGCCACTAACCGGCAGGGGGAGATCACTGCCCCTGGGCGACCGCCTGGCTGGTCGGATCAAGCGGGGTGTGAAGCCCCCCATGGCAACTCCCGCAGGCCGCAAGTGATACCGTGAAGGCATGGCCGGTGCTGGCCGGGTAGCGGCCATATTGCTCCATAATCACCGGCATGTGGCAGTCCACACAGTCGGCAACCGGCGCCTCCCCGCCCAGGTGTACGTTGTCCATGTTGATCGGCGCGGGGTGGCAGTCGGTGCAGCCACTGTCTACGTGCATATGGGCACTGACCTCCGGCACCGGCTGCATGTGGCAGCTGCCACACAGCGCGGTGAGGTCCGCCTGCATCAGCCCGCCGGTGTGGGAATCATGGCAGGCCATGCAGTTCACCTCACGTGCGCCGTTGTGGGCACTGGTCTGCCACTCGCCAAACGTCACGGCGTGATCATTCCCATGGCATTCGGCGCAATACTGCGTCGTCTCCGGAATGCTCATCGTCGCATGGTCGCGAACATCCGGGTCATAATCGGTGCCAATAAGCTTGTGGCAGGCCTGACAGGTCACGCCTTCGTACGTCACCGTGACCTCATCCCCGGCGTCGTACAGCGTGGCATGGCACGTCAGGCAGTCCACTGACTGGCGCTGCCGTTCCCACACCGCCTGGAACTGCTCGCTGTGAAACGCCTGCAGGTTATGGCCCGAATCGATCCATTCCGCATAGGCTTCTTCGTGGCAGCGCCCGCAGAAGCGAGGCGAGCGCGGACGATCCCACTCCTGCGCACGTGACGTGACGCCGGGGAAAAGCAGGACTGCGAACAGTAACGCAAATAGCAGACGATGCCGCCAGGGGCGTGACATTATGGTGACGATCAAAAGGGTATGCTCCTGGATTTTCTGAACGTGGCACTTCATCTCAATTCGTGGCGCCAACGGAGGGGCCGAGGCCCGATCCCGGCTGGAAGTCACCAGCCGGGATCAGCCCGGTGCGCGGCAGCATCAGTCTTCGTCTGCAGCGCGCTCTTCGGCCAGCTCGGTCAGCTCCTGGATTTCGGTGCGCAGCTTTTCGATCAGCGCCTGCACCGAAGCACCATCCGAACCGGATGCCGACTGCAGGTGCTGTTCCTCGTAAGCCAATTCTTCCTGGAGCGCTTCGATAGTCGCATACAACTCAGGTGCGCCCAACGAGGCGATGTCAACCGTTGGCTCCGGCGTCCGGCTCGGAACCGGAGTATCGGTCGGGGCCGGGGTATCGGTCGGCTGCGGGGTGGCGGTCGGGGCCGCGCCGCAGGCCGTCAGTGCCAGGATCAGGACCAACGCCGTCAATGTCACCACGTATTGCTTGCGCATGCTGCATGTTTCCTTTCCAACTCAGATCATAATCAGATAAAACACATTGAGGAACAGGGATTCCTCAATGCGGAAGACTCACGCCAGCACGAATACAGGCCTGTGTGGCCTTACGCACCGGAATCACGAGCAGCGTTCGAGCATGGGACGGAGTCTTCGCAGAGGCCGGATTATAGCCCGCCCCGGGATATCTGCCCAACGATAGGGCGGCAGGGTGAGGAATTCCCCACCGCGCCGCCCTCTTGATTTGTGTTTCCGACGCAAACGCCGGCAGCTACAGGCCGCTTACAGCCGGCCGATCAGCAGCTCCGCGTTACGCGCATAGAACAGGTAGCGCCCGA
>CAZGYW010000261.1:0-4780 GCA_964530495.1 uncultured Anaerolineae bacterium | reverse complement strand
GCGCCGGGTGGCCAGTATGTGGCGCTGGGGGACATCGACGATAACGTGATTCGGGTTTATGACCGGGAATTGCGGCCCACGCATCAGAAACATGCCATTGACCTGATGGCGGCCGCCCGCCAGGTGCAATTGATGGCCTCCCTGCCGGGGCGGAAGGCCGGATTGACGGCCGTGGACATCTCCGATCGGGGTGAAGTGGCGTTTGCCCTGGGCGGCGTGATCTGCGCTACCGACCTCAAGGCGTTGGACGCGCTGCCCCTGCCACGGCCGCTGCTGTGACGTGTGTCCATTGTGGGGTGAGGCGATTCGATGCGGATAGCGATTGACGCCAGCCGGACGACACTCGCGCGGCGCACCGGGACGGAACGCTACGCGCTGGCCCTGCTCCAGGCGCTGCTGGCGCTGGAATCCGGGCATGACTTCACGCTATATTTCAGGGATACACCCGCTCCGGGGCTGCTCGGTGGGGGCGCGAACGTCCGGCAGCGCGTCATTCCCGTCAGCCGGCTGTGGACGCATGCCGGCTTTGCGGCGGCGTTGTGGCAGGATCGCCCGGATGTGACGTTCGTGCCGGCGCATACGCTGCCGCTGGTGTTTCCCGGCCCGGCCGTGGTGACGGTCCACGATCTCGGTTACAGGCTGTTTCCGCAGGCGCACGCGGCCTGGCCGCGCTGGTACCTCCACCGCTCAACCGCGTACAGCGTGCGGCGGGCGAGCGTAGTGCTGGCCGATTCGCAGGCGACAGCCCATGACCTGGCTGCGCTGTATGCGGTGCCATCTGATCGCATGCGCGTCGTTTACCCCGGCGTTGACCCCGTGCTTGGCCCCGTGAGCGATCCGGGACAGCTACCGGCTTTGCGTGAGCATTACGGTCTGCCGGAGCGCTACCTGCTGTTTCTCGGCACGCTGCAGCCCCGCAAGAACATCGCCCGGCTGGTGCAGGCCTACCGCGCCAGCGGCGTGCTGGCGGATGGCGTCGGGCTGGTGCTGGCCGGCGCGCGGGGCTGGCTGTACGACCCGCAGTGGACGGCAGGCATGCCCGGCGTACAGGAGATCGGCTACGTGGCCGATGCGGATATCGCGGCCCTGTACAGCGCTGCGGAGGCGCTGGTGTTCCCGTCATTGTACGAGGGCTTTGGCTTTCCGGCGCTGGAGGCAATGCGCTGCGGGACACCGGTTATTCTGAGCAATACATCAAGCCTGCCTGAGGTGGCGGGCGAGGCCGCGTTGCAGGTTGATCCGCTGGCGGTGGAGGCGATTGCCGGTGCGATCCGCAGGGTGGTGGACGATCCGGCTCTGCGGGCGCAGATGATCACCGCCGGATTTGCGCAGGCGGCGCGGTTCACGTGGGAAGCGGCGGCGCGCCAGACACTGGCCGCGCTCGAATTCGCCGGAAGCGGCAGCTAAGGGGTACCGGGGACCATGTACCATCAGACAGCGAAGACATTCTCACTGCGCAATCTGGGACGGCTCGTCAAGTACACGATCCTGATCCCGGCAGCCCGCTTCATCCGGCAGGGGCCAAGAGCGACCCTGATCTGGGCTTTCGTGCGTGGGCGGCTGTTCCTGACCGGGGTGTGCACCCAGCGCTATTCGCACATCACCCCGCACCTGTATGTTGGCGGCCAGATCCGGCAGGAAGGCTGGCGACGGTTGCAGGCCGCGGGCGTGACGTCCATCGTCAATATGCGGCGCGAGCATGATGACCGGGCGAAGGGCATCCAGGTGGCTGCGGAACATTATCTGCACCTGCCGACGATTGACGATACGCCGGTGGCGCTGGCCGATCTCAAGCGCGGCGCCGACTGGATCGCGGATCAGATCGCCCAGGGTGGGGTGGTATTTGTGCACTGCGCGGCGGGGTCGGGGCGGGCACCCAGCATGGGCGCGGCGTACCTGATCGCCCATGAGGGGATGGCGACCGATCAGGCGATCCAGACAATCAAAGCGCGCCGGCCGTTCATCATGCCGCTACCGGGACAGATTATGCGCCTGCGGGAGTTCGAAGCGTGGGCGCGGACCGGTTACCCGGAGCCTCCAGTGCAGGAATAAGCTGCCGGGGGCAGCGTCATGTTACGCAGGCTGTTGGATCAGCGGCAGGCAGACACGCCGAACGGCATACAACAGCGGCAAGACGACCAGCGTGCCACTGTTTATCTGGGATACTCAGGCTTCAAACTCGCCTGAAGCAGCCTGATCAACCCGCACAGAAGTGGCCCATTCCAACCGGAAGATGCGCCTATTCTTCCGGAGACTGGTTGTGCCAGATCAGGGGTGGGTAGGCGCGCCGGACGGCGTAGTACAGTGGAATGCTGACGATGGCACCACCAATTATCTGGGATACATTGGGGCCAATTTCCAGCGCGGCTTCCATCCCAACCAGCACAAGACCGGCGACGAAGTAGCCCGCAACCAGCACAATCCCCGCGCCCACACAGGCGACCAGCAGATGCTGGAGCTTATCCCCGCGGCGGACGATCGTGCCTGCCAGTAAGCCCATCAAGCCATGGATAACCAGGGTGAAAGGCGCCCACTGGGCGTAGGGTGACGTGACGTCCGCCAGGGCGGTGCCCAGTGCCCCGGCAATCGCGCCAACGATCGGACCGAAAGCGAAGCTGGTGAATAGCACGCCGGCATCGCCCAGGTGGATATACCCGCCAACCGGGGTCGGCACCTGAACGGCACGGGTGAGGATGAAGATGATGGCGGTCATCACCCCGGTCAGGGCCAGCGTCCGGGGATCGCTCAGTAGATTGCGCTTGAACATGTCTGACTCCTGTCAGGTTGTCCGTCACAGACTGTCGCTAGATCGGCTCGATGTGTTCGTCAGTCCAGCGGTCGTAAGCGGCCGCGATCTGGCGTGTGAGTGGGCCGGGCATGCCTTCGCCCACCGTCCGGTCATCGATCGTCACAATGGGAATGACGCCGCGGCTGCTGCTGGTCATGAAGGCTTCCTGCAGGTGTTCGATATCTCCCAGCCGTACGGGCTGCAGCAGCACCGGCAGGATTGCGGGTGCCACTTCCAGGACGATCCGGCGGCTGATGCCGCTCAGGACGCCGTTCCCGGCTGTGTACAGCGCGCCATCCCGAACGGCATAGAAGTTGCTGCCAAAGCCTTCCAGCAATTCGCCGTCTTCGCCCGTCAGGATGCCTTCGTACATCCCTGGTTGCATCTGCGCTTTCAGACCGTCGCGCTCAGCCATCCATGCCGTGGACTTGGCGCCGGGGTTAGCGCGGCGGGTGGGAAAAGCCTGCACGGAAACGCCCCCAGTTCGGTAGGCTTCCGGCACGAGCTGCAGCGGCTCCAGCGCGAAATAAGCGTGCTGTGGGTTAGCATGGGGAATCGTGATGCGGAAGCGCGTCTCCGGGTAGCCGGCTTCGTTCACAAGGGTGCGCAGCGCCGCGCGGAGCGCCGCCTGATCCGGGATGGCGGGCATGCCCACCAGTCGAGCCGATTCAGTCAGGCGATCAAGATGGGCGGCGAGGCCCAGCGCCCCGGTGCGGTGGAACGTGCGGGCCACGGTGTAGACGCCTTCCGGCTCGTAGCGCTCGGCTTCATTCAGCGAGGTCGCAACGTACGGAGTGGGCTCCAGGCCAGCCGGAGTCAGGATGGAAGTCAGGATCGGTTGTGAGTCGTTCATAAGAGGGATTGTAGCGCCTGGATCGGGGCGCATCAATGGCTGCGTCCGGCTCTTGTACGCGGCAGAAGGAGCCGGGCGCAGCGAAGGAGGCGGTTCAACTCTTAAAGAAGTTGCTGATGAAGAACCACAGGTTGGCCGGGCGCTCCGCCAGACGACGCATGAAGTACGGGTACCACTGTGTGCCGAAGGGTACATAGACGCGCATGGTGTAGCCTTCCTGGGCCAGTTTACGCTGGAGGTCGGAGCGGATGCCGTACAGCATCTGGAACTCGAAGCGATCGTTGCCGATGCCCGCTTCACTCGCGTAAGCGCGCATCGTGTCGATGATCTGGGCGTCATGGCTGGCGACGCCCAGGTACGCGCCGGTGGCGGCTGCGTTTCCGCTGACATAGGCTTTCATAATCTTGATGTAATTGGCGTCGACATCCGCTTTGCTGGGGAAGGCGCGATCCGGCGGTTCCTTGTACGCGCCCTTGCACAGCCGGACGAATGCCCCTTCCTGCTGGAGCGCCTCCATGTCTGCTGCGCTGCGGTACAGGTAGGCCTGGATGACCGTGCCCACGTTGTCGAAGCCATAGTCCTGGCGCAGCGTGCGGAAGACGCGCAGCGTGATATCGGTGTAGTCGGAGCTTTCCATGTCGATGGTGACGTGGTTACCGATTTCGCGGGCATGCTCCAGAATGCGCCGCATGTTCGTGACGCAGGTCTCCTCGCCAACATCCAGCCCCAACTGGGTGAGCTTCAGCGAGACCGTGGCGCGCAGATTGTGCCGTGCGATCGTGTCCAGCATCACGATGTATTCATTGGCGGCCTGGGTGGCGTCTTCCTCGGAATAGACGGATTCGCCAAGGTAATCCAGGGTGACCTCAAGACCATCCGTGTTTAGCTTCCTGATCGCATCAAGCGCCGCTTCAAGGTTCTCACCGGCAATGAAGCGCCGGGCGACGCGGCGCGCCACAAAGAAGTTAGTGATCAGACTCTTGGCCCATGTTGCACTTGACAGGTACAACAGAATGGAACGGAGCATTACGGCGTCCTCCCGGCGGAAAATAGCAGGCACTTGCACCACCGTTATTGTACTGCTGCCCGGCGGCTGACGGGTGTTGATCTTTGACCTGAAATTGGCTGGCTTATCTTCC
>CAZGYW010000260.1:0-4785 GCA_964530495.1 uncultured Anaerolineae bacterium | reverse complement strand
CAGCGCGCCAGTCCACCCCCGGGCTGGCGCGCTTTCGCTGAATCCGTTTTCAGTCTATGCTTAACTATAATCGTACAGTTTTCATCGGAGTCGGTGATGACCGACGCGCCTGTACCAGAACCGCGCAGCCTCAAGGACAGCATCCGGCATTTTGTGCCGCCCCGCCTGTGGAGTGTGCTGCGCCAGGGCACGAAGCGCTCCACTGACCGGCTCGGCCGGACGCTGGTCGGGGCGGCGACGCAGATCACCGGCCCCGGCCGGGCGTTGTGCCTGCTCTATGACAGCCTGGACTTCACGCCGGAGCTGGTGATCCAGGGCTACCTGCAGGGCATCGGCCCGTTTGCCTCCCACGGCGTGATCCACTGGTATGATCCCGATCCGCGCGGATTGCTCCCCATCACGGAATACCATGTCAGCAAGACCACCCGGCGCATCGTCCGTCAGGGCCGCTTCTCCGTCACGGTGGATCGCGATTTCGCCGGCACGATTCGCGGCTGCGCGGAAGCTCGCCCGGGCCGGGAGACGACGTTCATCACCCCGGCGTTTATCGAGGCCTACCTGGGCCTGCATGCCATGGGCCTGGCGCACAGCGTGGAAGCCTGGCAGGGTGACCGGCTGGTGGGCGGGGTGTTCGGGCTGGCGCTGGGGGCGTATTTCGTCAGCGAGAGCCAGTTCACCCGGGTCGACAACGCCGGCAAGGTCGCCCTGGTTCACTTGCTCGCCATCCTCCGGGCGGGTGGCTTCCTGCTTCACGATGCATTCTGGTGTTCGGATTACATCATCCAGTTTGGCGGGTTTGAGTTGCCGCGTGATGAATTCAAGCGGCGGCTGGCCCGGGCGGTGACGACACCGGCAACCTTCCCCCCGCCCGGGGAGGTCAGTATCCGTTTATGAAGGGTGACTCGTTTCGTAATCTGTTGTGGAGGTGAAGCGGATCTGATGACGACTGAACAATTGCCCCCGGCTCCGGCCGGCGCCAGGCAGCAGATCAAGCGCTTTGTGCCGCGTCCCCTGTGGAAGGCGCTGCGCCGGGGTGGCAAACGCTCGCGGGAGGCGCTGTGCCGCGGCCTGATCGATGTCGCGGTGACTGCCAATGGCGCCCCGGGGACGCTGTGCCACCTCTACGATACCCTGGAGTTCACCCCGGAAACCATCATTCGGGGGTTCTGCGGGGGCATGTTCCCGGTGCCGGAGCACCGGACAGGTGTCGTCCGCTGGCAGGAAACCGATCCGCGCTGCGTGATCCCCATCCATGACTTTCACGTGCCACGCTCCTTGCAGCGTGTCATCCGCAAGGGGACCTACGAAATCCGGGTAGATACCGATCCGCGCGGCGTGCTGGCCGGCTGCGCGACCCCGGCCCCCGGCCGCGAAGACACCTGGATCAGCCCGGCGGTGGTTGAGTGTAACCTGCAGCTTTTC
Organism: uncultured Anaerolineae bacterium; assembly: GCA_964530495.1. Lineage (GTDB taxonomy): Bacteria > Chloroflexota > Anaerolineae > Aggregatilineales > Ch27 > CAZGYW01. The sequence goes on along the minus strand of CAZGYW010000260.1, from coordinate 3,363 downwards.
GAAATGGGCGTCGTCCATACCGTTGAGACCTGGCAGGATGGCGTGCTGGTGGGCGGGCTGTTCGGGCTGGCGCTGGGGGCGTTCTTTGTGGGGGAGAGCCAGTTTCATGTGGCGCGGGATGCCGGGAAAGTGGCGACGGTGGCGCTGTTCCACATTCTCCAGCAGGGGGGCTTTGTGCTGAATGATGTGGGCTGGGGCAGCAGCTTCCTGGATACTTTCGGCGCGGTCTACCTGCCCCGGGAGGAGTTCACCCGGCAACTGGCGGTCGCGCTGACCGGGCGCGCTCATTTTGCGCCGCTTACAGAGTGGCCCTACCCGCGTGCCGGTGAGCAACGGTCGGCAGACGAACCGCAACCCGACGCTGATCAGGAAGCGAGGATGGCATGAAGGCAGCCCTCAAGCGATTTCTTCCCGCCGCCATGCGCAAGTCCCTGGTGCGCACCAAGCACCGGTCAACGGCTGCCCTCAGCCGGGCCGTGATTGGCACAACCAACCGGCTGATGGGACCTGCCGCCAGCCTGTGCATGATTTACGAAACCCTGCCTTTCACCCCGGAGCTGGTGATCCAGGGCTACATGCAGGGCATGTTCCCCTCCGCGCTGCATACCACGGGCGCCATGCGCTGGCATGACCCCGATCCGCGCGGCGTCCTCTCCACGCAGGAATACCATGTCGAAAAAGAGCTGCGGCGCATCATCCGCCAGAACCGGTTTGAGATCCGGGTTGATCATGATCTGCGCGGGGTGATGGCGGGCTGCGCCGCCCCCAGGCCGGGCCGCGAGACCACGTTCATCCTGCCGGAGATCGTGGACGTGTACCTCCGGTTGCATGCGATGGGGGTCGCCCATTGTGTGGAGGCTTACCAGGATGGCCGGCTGGTCGGAGGGCTGTATGGGGTGACTTTTGGCGGGTATTTCGCTGGCGAGAGCCAGTTTCACGAAGTGAGCAACGCGGGTAAAGTGGCGTTTGTCTACCTGCTGGAGGTCCTGCGCCAGGGCGGGTTTGTCCTGCACGACACCTGGTGGGGCTCCCAACATGTGGAGACTTTCGGGGGGGCGTACATCCCCCGTGAGGAGTTCAAGCGGCGGCTCGCCCATGCGCTGACCGTGCCGGCGACCTTCGGGTCAGTAGAGTGGCCGGCCCAGTGGTCCTAGCGCGCCCGGCAAGCCATGCTCTTTCTGTTACTGGAGGCCAGGCTGATCTGGTGATGACCGAGGAATTACGGCTGGCGCCGGTGCGCGCCAAACAACTGTTGAAGCGCTTTGTTCCCCGCCGTCTGTGGACGTTCTTACGCCATGCGAAGAAGGATGGGCAGGGCCTGGCCGGGCGTACGTTGATCGGCGCGGCGGCGCAGGTGGTTGGACCGGCACAGACGCTGTGTATGCTGTATGAGTCGCTGGCGTTCACCCCGGAGCTTGTGATCCAGGGATACACCCAGGGCCTCTTTCCGTCCGCGATTCACGAGTCCGGCACCATGCGCTGGCATGACCCCGACCCGCGCGGCATCCTCCCCATCGAGGACTATCATGTTAAAAAGACGCTGAAGCGCACCATCCGGCAGGGCGGTTTCGAAGTGCGGGTGGATCACGATTTTCACGGCACGCTCCTGGGCTGTGCGGCACCGAAACCGGGCCGCGAAACAACGTTCATCACCCCGCAGGTGATCGACGTCTACATGGCGCTGCACGAGATGGGCGTGGCGCACTCGGTGGAGACCTACCAGGATGGGGCGCTGGTCGGCGGCCTGTATGGGGTAGCCATCGGCGGTTACTTCGCCGGAGAAAGCCAGTTCCACCGGGTGAGCGAAGCCGGGCAGGTCGCGGTGGTTTACCTGCTGGAGCTTCTGCGTCAGCGCGGGTTTGCTTTGCACGACATCTGGTGGGGGTCTTCCCACATGGAGACGTTCGGGGCGACGTACCTGCCCCGGGAGGAATTCAAGCGGCGGCTCGCCCGCGCACTGACCGCGCCGGCGACCTTCGGGCCGCTGGAAGGTACACCGTTTGCCGAGCGCTTTTGACCCGCGCGCCGGAAGTCGTGGGGCGATTCAGGCTGGGGTGGTGATGACAGGCAGGGTACAGCGATGACAGAATCGATCAAGTGGGAATACTGGACGGGCTTCCTGCGGGCGGAGGAGCGCAAGACCCGGGATAACTACGAGGTGGCTGCCGAGCTGCCGCGCTACGCGCCCCAGCGCCTGATCCCGCAGCTCAATACGCTGGGTGAGGAAGGCTGGGAGTTGGTCCATATGGAGCCAGCGATTGTGGGTAACAACGAGGACGTGCTGATCTTCGACTCCACCGGCACCCGCAACTGGACGCACGCTTACTTCTGCGTGTTCAAACGCCCGGCGCGCTTCTAGCGCCCGGCGCCCGCGAATCAAAAACGCCGCCACCCGGGATGGATGGCGGCGTCTCGGTGTTCAGCCGAAAACTACAGGCGGGTAACCTGAGCGGCCTGCAGACCCTTGGGGCCCTGCTCGACGTTGAATTCAACGCGCTCGCCCTCTTCGAGGTTGCGGAAGCCCTGCCCGACAATCGCCGAGTAGTGGACGAAGACGTCCGGGCCACCGTTTTCCTGCTCGATGAAGCCGAAGCCCTTGGTGCCGTTGAACCACTTCACTGTACCCTGAACGCGATCAGCCATTTTGATTTTCCTCACTTGGAACTATCTGACCGGATTAGAATTGATAGGCCACGCGCAAAATGACTGGTTTTGCCCAACAAAAAACGCCCGTGTAGCTAGGCGTTCGGTCTTGCGGTCGTGCAATCACTTTCTGCCTGTGTCCTACAAGCCGGTACTATACTCCTTCGTTCTGACTCTGTCAAGGGCCTTTTTTTGGACTTTTCGGAGGAGATCAGGCTTTCGGAGTCTTGAAATCCCAGATGCCGTCCTGCTTCGCCCAGCGCAACCCGCAACTCACCGCCGGGCAGGTCAGCGCGTCACCCGTGGCGGGTGGCAGGTCCGCGCCGCAGGCGGGGCAGCGGAAGGCCAGCGGCGCGGCGGCGCGATCCAGCCCGGCGCCGTCCGCCCGGTTCAGCGTGAACACGCTGGGCGAGTAGAGCGGCCCGTGCTCCTGCAGGATGCCGTCCAGGGCGGCCAGCGCCCCGGTCGGCACCAGGCGCTTGAGCGCCCCCAGCCGCAGGTACGAGACGGGCAGCCGCCGCTCCACCGCGAATCCGGCGGCCTGCATCGCGGCCAGCATGTAGTCCGGGTGGAAGTCGAAATTGAGCGCCACGAACTCTGTCGGCTGCAGCTCGGCGGGATTCCAGGTCTGGCGGCCCAGGGCATAGCGCAGCAGGGCCTTGAGGTTGCGCTTATTGGCGTACTCCAGCACGAAAACCGCGCCGGGGGCCAGCGCCGCGC
>CAZGYW010000259.1:2426-4801 GCA_964530495.1 uncultured Anaerolineae bacterium | reverse complement strand
TTCCAGGGCCAGCACGTCCAGCAGGGCTGCGTACAACTCCGGCAGGCCGAGGATATCCACCACCTGCTCGTGGATCCACTTGTTGTAGGCGATGGGGTACACGCGCCGGCTGATGAACAGCGCCTGCAGAAATTCGCCAAAAGCCCCGTACAGCCGGTCAAAGCACTGGAAGACCAGCCCGCGCGCCGCGTAGAGCGGAATGTGGTCCAGGTTGTTCAGGCAGTAGTCCCGCACCATCGCCAGCCGCTCCCGGCGCAGGTCGTCGCCGTAGTAGGGCAGCCAGCGCGCCTGCACCTGCCGGTAGGCGTCCCCGCGCTCCCACAGCGGATAGCTGTACGCGCAGAAGTTGCCGACCTCAACTTCGAACCAGTCCGGGCCGCCGGACTGGTAATGCACGCCGGGCGCGAACTGCCCGGTCTTGAAGTCCAGGTGCACCTCCGCGTAAACCCCGGCCGCCGCCAGCTCGCGGAAGACCGGCGCCGACCGGTAGAACGCCTGCCAGGGTTCCTCCCAGGCGTCGTACTCCGGCGAGCCTTCCGGCCCGGCCAGCGACGGCACCAGGATGTTGATGTCCAGGCAGCTATCGGCGGAGGCTTTGCCCCGCGCGCAGGAATTGATGAGCAGCACCGCCTCGACTTCCGGCATGGCGGCGAAATGGGTGACGATTGCCTCAGCGGCCCGGCCGTGAGCGGTGGTGGGGTAGTATGCGCCCAGGTCCATGAGCATTCTCCAGTAATAGCGATCAAATGTAAGTGAAAACGGGCGGACGGTTACAGCAACGCCAGCGGTGTGGCGGGTTCACCGTAGGGCAGGCCCAGCACGCGCGCGATCTGCTCCAGGTGATCCAGGTCGTGCAGCGGCACCTGCAGGGCCTGCTCCAGCAGGGTGTACTCCCCCGCTTCGGGATGCATGCCCACCCGCTCCCAGTCGGCTTCCGCGCGGGCCTTGAGCCATTCTATGAATTCCGCACGATGGGCCACGTACGCCTCAAACGCCGCGTTGAGGTCCTGGGCGGCGTAGTGCTGATCGCGCGCCATCGCTTCGTGGTCGAACGGCGCCAGCGCCGGGCGCTCCTCGGCCACGATCTGGCGGGCGCGGGAGAGGAAGACTTCGTCAAAGTCGCGCAGGTGGCACACGATCTCCACCACGTTCCAGCCGTCGTCGCCATCACGGGCAGCCAGCGCGCGCTCCTGGGTGACGCCGTTCAGCAGCGCGTCCAGCAGGACCGGGGTCTTCTTCATGGCACGGATGAAACGGCCGGGGGTCAGCATGGTCATCGGGAGTCACTCTCCTGAACAGGCCAGCGTAGTCAACGGAGCGTGGGGATGCGCCCGGCTCAGGCGGCGGGCGGCGGGCCGGAGTTCGGCAGGCGGTCGGCGGGGGTCAGGCCGTGGTGGCGCCACAGCACCTGCCAGACCCGCAGCGCGGCTTCCACCTGGACCTTGAGGGTCATCTTGCTGGTGCCTTCCCGGCGCTCGGCGAAGTGGATCGGAATCTCGAAAAGCCGGTAGCCCAGCTTCTCGGTTACATAGGCCGTTTCCGTCTGGAAGATGTAGCCGTTGGCGCGGATGCGATCCAGGTCGATGGCCTCCACCACGTAGCGCGACCACACGCGGAAGCCGCCGGTGGTGTCCCGGGTGCGCATGCTCAGGATCAGGTGGACGTAAACCCGGTTGGCGAAGGCGCTCAGCAGCTTGCGGTGCCAGCCCCAGTCGCTATCCAGCGACCCGCCCTGCACGTAGCGCGAGCCGATCACCACGTCGATGCCGGGTTCCTGCGCCTTAGCCAGCATCTCCGGCAGCCTGTCCGGAGGATGGGAGAAATCGCAGTCCATCTGGATAACGTAATCCGCCCCAGCCGCCAGCGCGCGCCGGTAGCCATCCACGTAGGCGCGGCCCAACCCTTCCTTGCGGGCGCGGTGCACCGCCTGGACCCGCCCCGGGTGCGCCGCCGCCAGCTCGTCCGCGATACGGCCTGTGCCGTCGGGCGAGTTGTCATCCAGGATCATGATCTCCAGCCCGTCAATCGGCAGGGCCAGCAGGGTGTGGATCATGTTCGCCAGGTTTTCCGCCTCGTTGTAGGTGGGCAGCAGGATGATCGCCTTCGTCATGCGTACGCGCTCCTCAGGGAGAATGGCCGGGGCCGGCCCCGCTGCAGGCAGTATAGCCCTCCGGTGGGCGCCCGGCAAGCCGCGATTGGCCGCCGCGCCTGCTGCAAAAGCTGTTAACCACAGAGCGCACAGAGCGCACAAAGAAAGACACAAGCTGGGATTGAGAGACTGCCAGTTGTTTCCCTCTGTGTCCTCGGTGTGCTCTGTGGTTCAGGTTTTTGGCCGCGGTCAGGGGCGGAGTGCCGCCACATAGGAGATCGGAAGA
>CAZGYW010000259.1:0-2416 GCA_964530495.1 uncultured Anaerolineae bacterium | reverse complement strand
AGATTGTATTTCGCTGTGATCAGTCTCGCACCGCCGCCACGTAGGCCAGCGGGACGCGGAACGCCAGCGCGCCTTCCCGGGCCGCGACCTCGTTCAGGCGCGTTTCCAGCGCCGCGAAGATGGGGGCGCGATCCTGCGCTGGCAGGAACTCCGTCCAGCCCTCCATGAAAGCGTCGCGGATGAACGTGTGCCGGAACAGGGCGCTGCCGTCCAGGTAGCGCAGGGTCAGCGTCTCCTCAAAGACATCCGTCACGCGCAGCCCGGCCGCTTCCAGCCCGGCGCGGATCGTGTCCACGGTGGCCCGGTGGGTGATGTGCGCCTCCAGCGCGGGCAGCAGATCGGCCCGATCCAGGGCGCGCAGCGTCTCCGCGTAGGCGGCGTAGAAAGCGTCCATGTGACCGCGCAGGTTGGTGGCCAGGGCCAGCGTCCCGCCGGGGCGCAGCACGCGCGCGCACTCAGCCAGCGCGCCCGCCGCATCCGCGAAGTTGTTGATGCCCAGGTTGGAGATGATCAGGTCGAAGCTGCCCGCCGCGAAAGGCATCGCCGCCCCATCCCCGCCGACCAGATCCACCGTCGGGATGCCGAGCGTGCGGACCTTGTGCCGGGCGCGGCCCAGGCCGTTCAGCCAGCCGTCCAGCCCGACCGCGCGGCAGGTCGGGCCGAGGCGCTGGGCCAGCTCCAGCAGCGGGAAGCCCGCCCCGCAGGCCAGGTCCAGGACCGCCATGCCCGGCCGCATGGGGACGCGCGCCAACAGCGGCAGCCCGAACATGGCCGACCACAGCGGCACCTCGTCGAACACGCTCATGAATTCCGGATCGTGCCAGTCCAGCACCGGCCGCAGGTAAGCGCTCATGCCGTCCCCCTGTGCGCGTCATCGTCACCGGGCGCAATTGTACCCCGCGCAACAAAACGCGCCGGAGGGGTTCCGGCGCGCGGGTGCCGACAGCGGGGATGCTGCGGCGGGTCAGTCCAGATCGACGTATTCCAGTTCCATCGCCACCGGCTCCGGCTCGGGGGCGCGCCTGGCGACCGGCGCGCTGGCGGCGGGCGGCGTGATCGTGCGCGTGGTGGAGGCGCGGCCGGATGGTCCATTGAACGCGGCGGGGCGCTCGAAGCTGGCCGGGCGTGGCGCGGCTTCCGGCGCGGCAGCGGCGGGCCGGTTGAGCGGCAGCGGGACGCGCTCGGCCTCACTGCGCGGGCTGGCGGGCCGCACCGGCTCCGGGGCCTGAGCGACCGGCTCCGGTCCGGCGGCGGTGAAGCGCGCGGCGCCGTCATTTGTGGCATGCCCGGTCCCGCTGCCGAAGAAGTTGCGCGCCGTTCCGTACCGCGCGCCATCCCCTTCATCACCCCGCCCGCCATAGGAGGAAGACGCCAGCGGCAGGCTGCGCACCGGCTGGGGCTTGGGGACGGCCCGCGGCTCAGCCGGGGTGACGGTCATGCGGCTGCTGCCCCCGTAACGCCCGTCGCCTACCGGCCGGGCGGGGCGCTCGTAGCCACTGCCGTCGCGGCCCGCGGTGGTGAAGAGGTGATCCCCGGCGAAGGCGAACGTGCCGATGATCAGGACGCGGGTCAGCCACACCAGCCCGGCGATGACCACCGGCCCGACGCGCAGCACCTCCGCCCGCGTGACCAGCTCGTTGCCCAGCACGGCGTTGGCGGAAAGCGCGCTGGCGACCGCCCACCAGGTCATGATTGCGTTCATGCCCGCGCCCAGGAACCACGCCCCGGTCAGCAGCCAGATTTCTTTCGGCTCCTTGCGCCCGGTTTCCGGGGTGAAGAGCCGCGACAATCCGGCGAAGTCGATGCCGCAGAAGGCGATCGCCAGCACCGTGGCCCACGTGGCGAGGCCCAGCGCGTCCCGCGGGCCAAAGAGGGTTTGCAAGGCGTACTCAGTCGTGGCAAAGTTGAAGAGTTCAAACGCGACCAGGGCGGCCAGCAGAATCAGGCCAAGCCACAGGCCGCGGGCCGTGATCCGCCGCCGGAAGCGGCGCACGCCGGCAAAGACATCGTAATTGAGTTGAAACGTCGTGGTGGCCATCGTCCCTGCTCCATTCCGTCAGTGCGGAACTTGAACGTTTGTTCTAATTCAGCATAACACCAGAACATACGTTCGTCAACTGATTCGTGGGCGGTGTGGCGAAATTCAATAGCGGTTATGCCGCGCAATGCCCGGGGCAAGAGAGGGTGAGCATCCGACCTGTACGGGCGGCTCGCGAGCCGCCCGTACGGACACTCCGATCGCCTCCCTGGTATCACGCGGCACACTGGCTTGAGAGAACCGCAGCAGAGCCTCGGTATTCCGCAAAAGAAACTGCGGCCTTCCTGACGTTCTCTGCGATTAGTCTTTTGCTTGGTCGGTGAGCACACGGCGTTGTCGCGCGGGCAGGACTGGCAGGAGGTGGAAGGCGTATGGATG
>CAZGYW010000258.1:0-4814 GCA_964530495.1 uncultured Anaerolineae bacterium | reverse complement strand
GAAGAACACGTTGCGCGCGGCTGAGCTTGCCATTTCCAAGCAGAACAAGTAGCATGGGCCCGGACGGGCAGTGTCCCCGGTGATGCTGGCAGGTCGCCGGGGATTTGAGCCTGTTCAGTGCAGCGACCGTGCCATCTGGCGAGCGCGGAAAGAGAGTGAGAATGACAACTCTGCTGGTTAAGCACGTGCGGAAACTGGTGACGATGGATGAGGCGCGCCGTGAGCTGGATGACGGCGCGCTGTTTATCCGGGATGGGGTGATCGAGGCTGTTGGCCACACCGGGGAGATGCCCGCTCTGGCGGATGAGGTGCTTGATCTGAGCGACCATGTCGTGATTCCCGGACTGGTCAACACGCACCATCATATGTACCAATCGCTGACGCGGGTGGTTCCAGCCAGCCAGGATGCGACGTTGTTTGAATGGCTCAAGGTTCTGTATCCTATCTGGGCCGGCATGCGGGCGGAACATGTCTACGTCTCGGCATTGACGGCCATGGCGGAGCTGATCCTCTCCGGCTGTACCACCAGCAGCGACCACCTGTACATCTTTCCCAATGACTGTCGACTGGATGACGAGATTCAGGCGGCGCAGGAGATCGGACTCCGGTTTCATGCGATGCGGGGCAGCATGAGCCTGGGTGAAAGCAAGGGAGGACTGCCGCCTGACAGTGTTGTGGAGGAAGAAGAGACTATCCTGCGGGATTCGCAGCGGGTGATCGAGACGTACCACGATCCGGCACGGTTTGCGATGCTGCGGGTTGGGCTGGCGCCCTGCTCGCCGTTCAGCGTCACCCCGAACCTGATGCGTGAGGCGGCGGCACTCGCTCGGAGCTATGGAGTCCGGCTGCATACTCACCTGGCCGAAAACCAGAGCGACATTGACTATAGTCACGAAGTCTTCGGGATGCGGCCCGGTGAGTACGTTCAGGATGTGGGCTGGGTGGGGGACGACGTGTGGCACGCCCATTGTGTGAAGCTGGACGACAGGGAGCTTGACCTTTTCTCCCAAACAAAGACCGGTGTGGCGCACTGCCCGGGATCAAACGCACGGCTGGCTTCCGGCATCGCACCGGTACGCGCCATGGTAGACAAGAAGATGCGCGTTGGCCTGGGCGTAGATGGTTCCGCTTCCAATGACAGCGGGCATCTGCTGGCTGAGGCCCGGTTGGCGATGTTGATGCAGCGCATTGGCGGTAACCCGGCGGGGCTGACTGCCCGCGAGGCGCTGGAGCTGGCTACACTGGGCGGGGCGGCGGTACTGGGCCGTGACGACATCGGCGCGCTGGTCCCGGGCATGGCCGCAGACCTGGCGGCGTACGATCTCCGCCAGGTGGCATTTGCTGGAGCATTACACGATCCGGTGGCGGCGCTGATGTTCTGTTCGTCAGTCAACGCCAGCTATGTCGTGATCAACGGACGCGTGGTTGTCAGGGATCAGCATCTCACTACACTGGATCTGCCGGTGCTGTTGGAGCGGCATAACCGCCTGGCCAGCCAGTTGATGGAGGATGCCGGATGAACCAGGCAGGACGCACTCTGATCCATGGCGGGAAGGTTGTGCTTGGCTCACAGGTTCAGGTAGCCGATATCCTTGTTGAGGGTGAGCACATTGCAGGCATAGTGACCCCGGGAACGGCATACGGTGCAGAGCACAGTGTTGATGCAACAGATTGCTATGTGCTTCCGGGTGTTGTGGACGCGCACACGCATATCCAGCTTGACACCGGTATCTACCGCACGGCAGACGACTGGGAGGCCGGCACCCGGTCAGCGGCGTTTGGGGGCGTCACCACCGTGATTGATTTTGCCAACCAGATAGTTGGCAAGCCGTTTGGCGAGGCATTGACCGCACGGCGGGCTGAGGCTGCTGGCGCGACAATTGACTACGGGCTGCACATGGTGATCCTGCGGCCGGATGACGATCATGCTGCGCTGCGACAGTCGCTGGCGGAGTTGATGGCCCTGGGGGTGCCCAGCATCAAGCTGTTTACCACCTATCGGCCGAACTACTATGTTGATGATGCGGCGCTGCTACGGGTCTTCCGGGCGATGCCACCCGGCATGATCGCGATGGTGCATTGCGAGAATGACAGCATTGTCACGGACGCCACGCAGCAGCTTGTCGCGCACGGTAAGACCGAATGGCGCTTCCACGCCGAGTCGCGGCCAGACGAAGCCGAGGCTGAGGCCGTGAACAGGGTATTGTACCTGGCAGGGCTGGCCAGGGCGCGTGTCTACATAGTCCATAATTCAACGGCCATGGCGACGAGTGCTGTGAATGCGATGCGCAGCGATGGAAAGTGGGATAAGTGCTACTGCGAGACCTGTCCTCAGTACGTGCTGCTCCACGATGAGGTGTATCAGGGGGGGCGGCCGGAGCACTATATTCTGCAGCCCCCGCTGCGCAAAAGCTACCACATGGAAACCCTGCGACGCTTTGTCGAAGCGGGTGTGGTTGACGTTCTGTCCACTGATAGCTGTGACTATTCGCTGGCGCAGAAGACTGCACAGAACGACTTCACGCACACGCCGGGTGGACTTCCAGGACTTGAGACCCTCCTGCCATTGATGTTCACGACATTTGGCGATAGCGTTGGGCTGCCCAGGTTGATGCAGATGCTGGCGGAGAATCCGGCCCGGCTATTTGGCCTGTACCCGCGTAAGGGGACAATTTTGCCGGGGAGTGATGCAGATCTCGTTATCTACGATCCACGGCCATCAGGCACGATTCGCCATACTGACCTGCATAACCTGGCGGGATACAACCCGTTTGAAGGGACATCGGTTCAGGGTCGCGTACGGACGGTTTTCAGCCGAGGAGAGATAATCGTCGATGAGGGACACTTCCATGGGCAGGCTGGCCGGGGCAATTTTCTTGTGGCCGGGCAATCAATCGATCCGGCACGGGCATCCGGACATTCAGTTTTCCTGTCATAATGGGCGGTTCGCAACAGCGTTTATGGAAGGATGAGGATCATGGCGCTGGATAGGATCGATCTGATAGCGGTGGCACGGGGCGACCGTCCCGCAGATCTGGTTCTGCGCAATGCGCGTCTCGTCAATGTGCTGTCTGGCGAGATTGAAGAGACTGAGGTCGTCATCAAGGGTGACAGAATCGCGGCGGTCGGGGCCGGATATGCTGCTGCTCGAGAGACGGATCTGGGCGGCCGGTACGTTTGTCCCGGGTTGATTGATGCGCATGTTCACATTGAGAGCAGCCTGTGCACGCCGCCTGAATTCTTCAAGGCAGTCCTCGTACACGGCGTGACGAGTGTCGTGACCGATCCCCATGAGATTGCCAATGTGCTGGGGCTGGAGGGCATCCGGTTGATGCTGGATGCAGCCAAGTACGCGCCAGTCAGTATGTACGTGATGGCCTCCAGCTGCGTGCCCGCGACGCATATGGAGACGGCGGGCGCCCGACTTGATGCGGACGACATGGAACCACTGATGGCCAGTCCCTGGGTGCTGGGTCTGGCCGAGATGATGAACTATCCGGGTGTCATCAGTGGCGACCCGAAGGTCATGCATAAGCTGGAGATGTTCAGGCATAAGGTGGTTGACGGGCACTGCCCCGGGTTGACTGGCAAAGCCCTTAACGCCTATGTGGCGGCGGGTATTCACAGTGAGCACGAATCAACAACCGTTGATGAGGCGCTCGAGAAGCTGCGCCTGGGCCTGCACATTTTCATCCGGGAAGCCACCAACGCCCATAACCTGCGCGATCTGCTACCCATGATTACGGAACGGAACAGCCGGCGTATCTCCTTTTGTACCGATGATCGCCATCCCGCCGATCTGATCGATCAGGGTTCGATTGACTACATGGTGCGGGTTGCTATTGCAGCAGGGATTGACCCTGTCCAGGCGATCCAGATGGCGACCATCAACACGGCTGAATATTTCGGACTGCACGATCAAGGCGCTGTTGCGCCCGGCCGGCGGGCTGATCTGGTCGTGTTCAGCGACCTGCACAACCTGCATCCGGAGATGGTCATGCGTAGCGGTGAAATTCTGGCTGAGGATGGACACATTGTGGCTGAGATCCCTCGCCGTCCTTCCGCCAGCATGCGCCATTCCATGAATGTTCGTTGGGAGGTATTGGATCTGGCTGTGCCAGTCTCGGGGAAGCGGATCCGGGTCATGAGGAGCATTCCCGACCAGCTTGTCACGGAGCAATTGACTGTTGAACCCAGAGTCGAGAATGGTTATGCTGTCAGCGATGTTGAGCGCGATATCCTCAAGATGGCCGTGATTGAGCGCCATCGTGCCAGTGGGAATGTTGGCAAGGGATTCATTCACGGGTTCGGCTTGAAGCGCGGTGCGATAGCCGGGACGGTGGCGCATGACCACCATAATCTCGTGGTGATTGGCGTGGACGATCATAGCATGATGCTTGCGGCGCGCCGCGTGGGTGAACTGGGGGGTGGGCTGGTCGCTGTGGACGGTCGCCAGATCCTGGCGGAGCTTCCCCTGCCAATTGCCGGGCTGATGAGCGATCGACCCATCGATGAGGTGCGGGCCGCGATTGACCGTCTGATCCAGGCGGGGCACGCGCTTGGGTCGTCCCTGCACGATCCCTTTATGGCAATGAGTTTCATGGCCTTGGAGGTTATTCCGAGCCTCAAGCTGACTGATGCCGGTTTGGTGGATGTGGGCCGGTTTGAGATTGTCGACCTGTGGGTGGACTAGCGCTCTGGTTGTCTTTGGCGCAGATTGGCGCTTGTCTGGATTGCGGTACAGCCATCAAAGCGTGATGACGACGAGAGATCGGAAGAGCACACGTCTGAACTCCAGTCACCGCTCATTATCT
>CAZGYW010000257.1:0-4823 GCA_964530495.1 uncultured Anaerolineae bacterium | reverse complement strand
CCCGGCCAGCACCCGCGTCAGCCCCGCCCTGCTCGCAGACACCTATCGCCGGCTCACAGCCGCATGGCCGCCGCGCGCGTCCTGAAAGGGTAATCGACTATGGCTGATCCCCGTCAACCCGTCATCCTCGGTGGCGCGCGTACCCCGCATGGGCGCTTCCTGGGTGCCCTGGCCTCGCTCAGCGCCGTCGATCTCGGCATCCACGCCCTGCGCGCCACGCTGGCACGGACCGGGATCACCGCCGAGGATGTGGATGAAGTGATCGTCGGCCAGGTCGTCCCCGCCGGGAGCGGGCAGGCCGTGGCCCGCCAGATCGCGCTGGGGGCCGGGATGCCGGCCCGCACGCCCGGGCTGGCCATCAACAAAGCCTGCGGCAGCGGGCTGAAAGCGGTCATGCTGGCGTCCGCGGCCATCAAGGCCGGGGATGGCGAGCTGTACATCACCGGCGGTGCAGAAAGCATGAGCAACGCACCCTACCTGGATGTCTCCGGCCGGACGGGCCGCAAGCTTGGCGACGCAACACTGGTGGACGGGTTGCAGCATGATGGGCTGTACTGCAAGCTCGCCGACTGGGCGATGGGCAATGCCGCGGAGTTCATCGCGCGCGAGTTTGGCCTGACCCGCGCCGAACTGGACGACTTCAGCTACCACAGCCACATGAAGGCGGCTGCGGCCACCCGCGCCGGCAGGTTCGCGGCCGAGATCGCGCCGGTGGAGATCGCCGGGCGCAAGGGCGCTGTCACCGTTGTGGACAGCGACGAGCCGATCCGCCCGGAGACCACGCCTGAAGCGCTGGCCAGGCTTGCCCCCGCCTTTGAGCCAGACGGCATTGTTACCGCCGGGAACGCTCCCGGCCTGAACGACGGCGCGGCCATGCTCGTCGTCGCCAGCCAGGAATATGCGGATGCCCACGGGCACGCTCCAGTCGCCCGCATCATGGGCTATGGTCAGGCGGCCGTTGAACCACAGTGGCTGTTCTACGCCCCGGTCAAAGCCATTCCGGTCGCGCTGCAACGGGCGGGCTGGACGCTGGATGACGTTGACCTGGTAGAGCTTAACGAGGCGTTCGCTGCCCAGGTCCTGGCGGATGTGCGCGGCCTGGCCCGGGACGGGCATGTGCTCCCCATGGAAAAGCTCAACGTCAATGGCGGCGCGATCGCGCTCGGCCATCCGATCGGGGCCAGCGGCGCACGCGTCCTGCTCACGCTCCTGCACGCCCTGCAGGACCGCGGTCTCAAGCGTGGAGTGGCTGCGCTATGCCTGGGCGGGTCGGAAGCCGTTGCGCTCGCCGTGGAAATGCTCTAGGCGGCGCGTCCGCCCATCCGAATACACAGAGGGGATTGACTACATGACACAGCGCTTTCAGCTTGTCCTCAGCCCGGAGGAACAGTCTGCACTTGAAGACCTGCGGCGCAGCGAGTCGCTGGCCGTCCAGCACCGCGCCCGGATCGTGCTGATGACCGCCGCTGAGGTTCCGCAGGTCACGATTGCCGCCACGGTTGGCCTCTCCGAGCGCCAGGTGCGGCGCTGGCAGCGGGCCTTCCAGAAAAACCGGATGGCGATCTTCGCCCCGGGCCCCGGAGAGCCGCCTGCGGTTGAGCCGCCTGTCGATGATGCTCCCGGCGCTGCCGCCCCGCGCCGTGCGCTGCGCCTGGAGAAGAAGCCCGGCGTGCTGCCGGACGACCCGATGAGCGAGGCCGGGCGTAAGATTCTGTTCCATCACTTCGAGCGCATGCTGCAGCACGAACCGGGCAGCCGCCTGGGTGAAGACATCGAGGCCGTGCATGACATGCGGGTGGCCACCCGCCGCCTGCGCAGCGCCTTTCGCATCTTCCTGCCGTTCTACCGCCGCAAGCAGGTCCGGCCGCTGATTGACGGCCTGCGGGTTACCGGCCGCGCCCTGGGCGCAGTGCGCGATATGGATGTTTTCCTGGAGAAGCTCGGCGTTTACCGCGCCTCGCTCCCAGCAGAGGGCGCGCGCAGCCTCGAACCCGTGATCGAGATCATTGAGGCACGCCGCGAGGCCGCCCGCGTCATGCTCTTGAAACACCTGAACAGCCCGGGGTTCAGCACGTTCGTGGCGGATTTCGACCGCTTTGTCAGCACGCCAGGGGCAGGAGCACGCAAGCTCAGCGGCCCGACTCCCGGGTCGCTTCCAGCCTACCTGGTACGCCATGTTGCGCCGCGGCTGATTTACACCAGTTACGAGAACGTGCGGGCGTACGAAACGGTGCTCGACCACGCCCGGATCGAAACCCTGCACGCCCTGCGGATCGAGTTCAAGCGGCTGCGCTACGCGCTGGAATTCTTCGAGGAGGTGCTGGGGCCGGAGGGCAGCGGCATCATCACCCTCGTCAAGACCGTGCAGGATCACCTCGGCGATCTCAACGATGCCCAGGTCGCCAGCCAGTTCCTGCGCGAGCTAATCACGGAATACGAGGCGGCGCAGTCCGCGCTGCCCATCCACGAACGGCGCAGCACCGAGCACATCATCCAGTATCTGGCGTACCAGTTTGCAGAAAAGCACCGGCTGATGACCACGTTTCCGGCGGCCTGGGAAGCCTTCAACCGGCCGGAGGTACGCCGCAAACTGGCGCTGGCCGTCGCCGCCCTGTGACGCACTGGCGCATCAGCGCCGTAGAAGAACCTGCGCCAGCCCGCCCAGACTGCCGGCCGCCAGCAGGATCGCCACCGGGTAGAGCGGCATGATGTAGCGCTGCCAGTCCAGCGGAATGGTCGCCAGCGTGAACAGCACGGTCAGCCCGCCCCACAGGGCCACCACCAGCAGCTCCGGCTGGCGGCGCCCGTCCCGCACGAGGAGCGCGATCCCACCGGCGGCCAGCGCCAGCAAGGCCAGCCCTGCGACCTTGCCCGCCATCCCAGCGCCGTAGCGGATACCCGCGAGCGGTGTCGCCTCATACGCGGCGATCTCCGCCGCCAGGTAGTCGCCCCAGCCCGGCACTTCGTAGTACGCCGGCTCGGTGACGGATAGCTGGCCCAGCAGGCCCATTACCCGCGCCGGGAAGTCCGGGTAAACCGCCTCCGGGAAGGCGCTCACCTGGTCTGCCACCAGCCCGGCGCGCAGAGTCAGCACCTCGCCCGCCCGCGCCAGCGGATCGCTCCACCAGGCCGGGTTGAGCGCCAGGAACACGGCCAGCGCCAGCACCCCGCTGCCTGCCAGCCAGCCCAGCGTCCCCCGCGCGCGCCACAGCATGACAATCGCCAGCCCCAGGAACGCGGCCCCAACCGGGATGGCGCCGCTGTGTTTACTTGCCACCGCCAGCCCGGCGACCATTCCCAACACCAGCGCCGGGCCTGGCTGCCGGCGCTGGTCGCCGCGCAGCACTCGCCGCGCCCACCAGACCGCTGCCAGCGCCACCAGCAGGCTGAACAGCAGCAGCGTCGCTTCCATGTACGCCCGCCGGATATGTATCAGGACGACGCCGTGCGTCGCCAGCAGGAAGCTGGCCGGGTACGCCGTCCAGCGCCGCCGCCACAGCCAGCCCAGCGCGAACATCACCGGCACCGCCAGCGCCCCGGCGAGCACCTGAGACCAGCGCGCCGTGCGCAGCAGGGCGTCCGTCGGGCGGTGACCATTCGCCACGTTCCAGGCGTAGTCTGCGCCCCACAGCCACTGCTCGTTCAGGTCGTCCACCGTGTAGCCGCCCAGGTCCCAGGCCAACCCGATCAGGTACTTGGAAAGCGTGCCGTTGAGCAGGCGCAGATGCTGCTCGGTCGCGTTCAGCGGCGGATCGGTGTACAAGACCTGCGACCAGTCACCGGCCACAAACTGGTAGTGGTAATCACGGCTCATCATAATCTGGGTGGATTCGTCGGGGTGGAAGGGCACGGGCGGCGCACCAAGCGCGACAAACAGCATCAGGGCGAATACCCACAGGATATCCGCCCCGTAACGCCGCCATACGGACTGATCTGCGCCCGCCATCAGGTCACCGTCACCAGGCGCTTGTTGTGCTCCACGCTGTCCCCGGGTTTGACGCTTACCTGGTGCACCTGCCCGGCGCGCGGAGCCTTAAGCTCGTTCTCCATCTTCATCGATTCCAGGATGACCAGCGTTTGCCCGGCTTCCACAACCTGGCCCGGCTCCACCGGCACCGCAATGATCAGGCCCGGCATCGGCGCACGGATCACGATCTCCACGTCATCCGGCACGAATCCGGCGCTGGAGTTGGCCAGCCGCTGCTCGCGCTCGTCCAGCACCTTCACCCGGTACAGCGCGCCCCACAGCAGCACGTCGTATTCGCCCTCCGCTTCCTCCACCAGCCCCTCGTACGACATGTTGTCGTACAGCATGGAATACAGCGTCTTGCCGTCCAGGGAGAGGAAGTCCACGTCGCGCGGCTCGCCGTCAATGAGCAGCTTGCCATCCGGCAGGATGTCGATGGTGTAAGTCTGGCCGTTGACCGTCGTCATGTATTTCATAGGCTGCCCCTAGCGCTGCATGCGCTCCCAGCGCCCGAACCACTTCCAGTTGGATACATCGCGCGCGTTTCGGCGCACGATCTGCGCCGCCTGCTGGCGGTTACGGTGGGCCACCAGCGTCGCCAGGATGGCCGCCACCGCCATCTGGTCTTCCGATTCTTCGCGCTCGATCTCGAAACGCTCCTCGACAAACTTGGTGTCGAAGCTCCCGGCCATAAAGCGGTGGCTATCCAGCAGACTCTGGTGGAACGGGATGTTGGTATTGACGCCCATGATGCGGTATTCGCTCAGCGCGCGGCGCATCCGCAGGATCGCCTCGCCCCGGCTTTCCCCCCAGCAGATCAGCTTGGCCAGCATACTGTCGTAGTGAGGCGTGACCT
>CAZGYW010000256.1:0-4829 GCA_964530495.1 uncultured Anaerolineae bacterium | reverse complement strand
CGAGATAATGAGCGGTGACTGGAGTTCAGACGTGTGCTCTTTCCGATCTGCCGGTGTGAATGTTGAGCTGGCCCAATACTCAGATCAGGAATTACATGAGCACCTGCAGGCTTTGTCGGCTCTGGGAGTTGTGTGGATACGGCAGTTCTTTCCATGGGCAGAGATCGAGGCGAGGCCCGGACAGTACGTATGGGAACCCTGGGATCGTATCATCGCTGCGGTCAAACAGTATGAGACTCTGCAGCTAGTAGCCGTTCTGCACACCAGCCCCGAATGGGCCCGTCATACCGATGCCCGGCAAATGGTCACTGCTCCACCAGCCGACACCTCCGATTTTGGGATGTTCTCCTCGGTTTTTGCCTCACGCTATGCTGAGGTTGTAGATTACTATCAGATCTGGGATGAGCCGAATCTTGGTGTGGCATGGGGCAACCTTCCGCCAAATCCAGCCTATTATGCCGCCCTGCTCCAGGCAGGTTACGAGGCGATCCATGCGGCGGATTCTACAGCGACCGTGATTGCCGCTGCTCTCGCCCCCACCACCGAGCAGGGCCCGCGCAACATCAGCGACACGCTGTTTCTGGACAACCTCTATACTGCAGGGGCCGCACCATATTTTGATGCGGCGGCTGGTAAACCCTATGGTTTCGACTCCGCGCCCTCGGATCGGCAGGTGCATGAAAGTCTTCTCAACTATTCGCGAATCGTTCTGCTCAGGGAGATCATGCTGCAGCACAATGATGGGGCCACAGCGCTGTGGGCCAGCGCCTTTGGCTGGAATGCGCTTCCTGTCGAGTGGACCGGCCAGCCATCTATCTGGGGCAACGTCAGTCGCACCGCCCAGCAAGAATACATCGAGGCAGCATACAACCGTGCAGCAACAGAATGGCCCTGGCTGGGAGGATTGATTCTGCAGCATTGGCAGCCGGCCGCCTCGCCGGATGATCCACTCTGGGGTTTCGCCCTGGTGCGACCCGGCGAACGCCCGAGCCAGGTTTCATCCAGGCTGTTCGGCATATCGAATAGCCATGCAGCGGGGCCAGGTCGCTACCCTGCGCACTCCTCTTTCGCTACCTACCGGGGAGAGTGGGAATTCGCAGATCTGGGCGCTGATATCGGATATGCGCAGGACAGCGCCTTTTCATTTCCGTTCCAGGCGTCTGATATCGCCCTGGAACTACGGCGGGACAACTACCGGGGCTACCTGTATATCACAGTGGATGACAAGCCGGCCAACGCACTTCCCCGGGATGCCAACGGCCGAAGCTACGTCATCCTGAACGCTGCCGATAACCTTCCTCAAATTGATGTTGTGCCGATTGCGACAGGGCTTGACCCTTCAGAGACTCATGTGCTGCAAGCACAAGCAGAGTATGGCTGGGATCAATGGGCACTGGTTGGTTTCAGGGTTGCAACGCACCAGTCTGATTGGACAGCGCGCATCCTGGTCCCAATCCTTGCTGGTGCAGCGGCCCTGTCGGGAATCGGCTTCCTGTATCTTGTTCTCAGCGGCACTACGGCCGGCATCATGTTGCGCTTTCCCGGACGGCTGGAGAAGACCGTGCACTTTCTGGCAGGCGTCATCACCTCTGTACTGGTCATGGTGGGCATGGCCCTGACCTGGAATGACAGCCTGCCCAATCTCCTGCGGCGTGATCCGCCCGGGGTCATCGTCGGACTTCTGACTTCCGGGCTGCTCTACCTCTCTGATTCGCTGATTCTCACCCTGGCTGCCGGTGTATTGCTCTGGATCCTGATCTACAATCGCATTGAGCTTGGTCTCATCCTCACAGTCCTGTGGTTACCTTTCTTTCTCTATCCAGTGAAGCTGTATGAGTATGCGATCCCGGTTGCAGAAGTATGCATCCTGCTGACGACGTTGGCATGGGCCTTGCGGGAAACTGTAACCAGGGCAAGACTCCCTGCCGAGCTATCAATCAAGAAATATCTACGTGGTCTCGGCCCGCTTGATTGGGGAGTGCTCGCGCTCTTTGCCATCGCAACCCTGTCCCTTCTCTGGGCAGAATATCGTGCCGTCGCGTTCCGCGAATGGCGCACGATGCTGCTCGAACCAGTTCTCTTCTACTGGATAGCACGGACGACTATCCGCACCCGTGACGAAATCATCAGACTCGCCAGTGCCCTGATCGCCTCAGCCGCAATTGCGGCGCTGATCGGGCTTTTTATGTTCTTTTCCGGCGAGGGAGTAGTGTTGGCCGAAGGAGCCACGCGCCGTCTGGCTGGCGCCTACGGCTCACCCAACAATGTCGGACTATATATGGGTCGGGCGTTACCATTTGCGCTGGCCTTTGTCGTGTGGGAAGGATCGAAGCAGCGCCGTCTGCTGGCAGGCATCGCGGCTAGCCTGATGATTGCCGCGGCTGTCCTCAGCCAGAGCGCTGGCGCCCTCTTGCTTGGAATTCCAGCCAGCATCATGCTCTTGCTCCTGGTGTGGAATCGGCGTTTTGCGTTAATCGCGGCGGCAATTGCAGGCGCAGGTGCTCTTGTCGCCTTCATCCCTCTTTCCCAGCATCCGCGTTTTGCGCGCCTGCTGGACTTCTCCGAAGGTACGGTGTTCTTTCGCCTGCGCCTGTGGCAAAGTGCCTGGCAGATGATCAAGGACCGACCGCTTCAAGGGTATGGCCTTGACCAGTTTCTGTACCAGTATCGAGGTCGCTACATCCTGCCCGATGCCTGGCAAGAGCCAAACCTCTCCCATCCGCACAATATCCTGCTGGATTTCTGGACACGGTTGGGCCTGGCAGGAGTAGGGATTCTGCTCTGGCTGCAATACGCTTTCTGGCGAACAACAAGCAGATTGCTTCAGCAGTTGTCACGAAATGACGGCCTGTGGTATGTGACTGCGGCATGTATGGCAGGTATGGCCGACCTTGTCGTTCATGGACTTGTCGATAACAGTGTATTTGTAATCGATCTCAGTTTTGTCTTCATGCTACTGCTGGTCTTGCCCGTACTGATCATGCGTGTTGTGGTAGCGGACACACATCACGAGGGTTGATGTCATAACCCGGTAACGGCGTAATGGCGTTGCAAACTCCCACTTTCAGGAGGTGAAGCCATGCATACGATCGTCAATGGCATGACTATTCAACTTGTGCAGGGTGATATCACCGATTTGCAGGTTGATGCCATTGTCAACCCGGCAAACAGCCAGCTCATTCTCGGAAGCGGGGTAGCCGGAGCCATTAGCCATAAGGGAGGACCATCCATTCAGGCTGAGTGCCTCCAGATCGGATGGTGTGACGTTGGGAGTGCCGTCATCACAGGTGCGGGGGAGCTTGCGGCGAAGCATGTCATTCACGCTGTGGGACCGCGCATGGGCGAAGGTAACGAGCCGGGCAAATTGGCTGCCGCCACGCGTGCGAGCCTGTCACTCGCTGAGAGAAATCACCTGCAGTCAATCGCCCTGCCCGCCATTTCTACTGGCGCATTTGGTTTTCCCATTGAAGCATGTGCCCGAATCATGTTGCGCGTTATTATTGATATCGCATTTGAGGGGTATGTGCACCTCCAGCACGTGACCGTGTGCCTGTTCGATCAACAGGCCTACGAGGTTTTTGTGGCTGAACTGTCGCGGCAGCAAAGTGAGCTTGGAGACAGTGGCCGCTAGTGCGATCATGGATTGGGTTCCGCAGCCACAAGCTGGCAAAAGGATGATGAGCCGATGCGGGTACTTATCACAGGCGTAGCTGGCTTTCTGGGCTCGCATTTGGCGGATCGGCTTCTGTCTGCGGGTCATACTGTTATTGGAATGGACAACCTGATAACGGGTAATGTCCGCAATATCGCTCACCTGGCTGGACGTGACGATTTTCTCTTCATCAAACACGATGTGACAAACTATATCTATGTTGATGGCACGATTGAAGCCGTGCTGCACTTCGCCTCCCCGGCAAGTCCTATTGATTACCTTCGTTACCCAATTCAGACGCTGAAAGTAGGCGCTCTGGGCACTCACAACGCCATTGGATTGGCCATGGCCAAGAACGCCCGCTTCTTGCTGGCTTCCACGTCCGAAATCTATGGGGATCCACTGGAGCATCCGCAGTCGGAATCCTATGTGGGCAATGTAGACACCATCGGCCCGCGCGGCGTCTATGACGAGGCGAAGCGCTTTGCCGAAGCCTTGACAATGGCGTATCACCGCGCTCATGGCGTGAACACTCGCATTGTGCGGATCTTCAACACCTATGGTCCGCGAATGCGCCTGGATGATGGCCGCGTGGTGCCGAATTTCATTGGCCAGTCGCTGCGCGATGAACGTCTGACGATTTATGGCGACGGCACTCAGACCCGTAGCTTCTGTTACGTGAGCGACCTTATTGAGGGCATCTACAGGCTGCTGATGCAGACTGACTTCCATGAGCCTGTCAACATTGGAAACCCGGCGGAGCTGAACATCATCGAATTTGCCCATCTGATCAATGAGTTAACCGGTAATGAGGCCGGAATCACCTTCGAAGAAGACAAACGCATCAAGGGCGATCCGCAAACCAGACAGCCGGATATTTCCCGCGCAAAGCGCCTGCTTGGTTGGGAGCCTCAGGTAGACCTTCGAGACGGCCTGATCATGACTATCGACTACTTCAGGAAGCTGGTGTGAGTACCCACGCACTACAATTGGATATCAGGCCCTCAGTAACGCATGGAGCCGTGCTGCTCGGCGCGGTCGGTGGGCTGCTTATCGCCGTTGCCCCGGACCTCACGGGGTTGGCGCTGGTATCGCTCAGTATTCTGGCGATGCTGGCGCTTGTTGAGCCAATGAGCGCCATACTTCTGATGCTGATGGCTTCTCCGCTCAAGGCCCT
>CAZGYW010000255.1:3004-4830 GCA_964530495.1 uncultured Anaerolineae bacterium | reverse complement strand
GTGTTGATGATCTGGCGGCGCTCGCGGTCGGTCTTGCCCAGGAAGGGCAGCAGCATCCCCACGCCGTAGTCAAAGCCTTCCAGGATGAAGAACCCGATGAAAAGCACGCTAATCAGGAAGAACCACAGGGCATTCAGCTCGATCATCTCATCGTCTCCTAGAAGGCCATCTTAACGTCTTCAAGCGCCGGGTTTTCGTCCGCTTGCTTGAAAAACACGTGGTCAGGCTTCATGGCGAAATAGCGCAGCAGGAAGACATCCGCCACCATCAGCGCGCCGTAAATCAGGGTGAAGGTCACCAGGGAAAAGAGCAGCATGCCGGTCGTTACATTCGGGGAGACGCCTTCCTCCACGCGCTGCAGGCCGAACACGATCCACGGCTGGCGGCCGACTTCCGTCAGGATCCAGCCGGTGCTGTTGGCCAGGTAGGGCAGCAGGATCGCCAGCGGCAGCCATTTGAGGAACCAGCGCGAGCCGTCCAGCTTCTTGCGCTGGATCAGGTAGAAGCTGAGCAGCGCGATCAGGAGCATCAGCGTGCCCGCGCCAACCATCCCCCGGAAGCTCCAGTAGCTGATGGCGACCGGCGGGATGTAGCTGGCGCCCTCCCCGTAGGTCTGCTCGTATTCCTCCTGGAGGTCCAGGAAGCCGCGCACCTCCCCATCCAGGCGGTTGAAGGAGAGCAGGCTCAGCAGGTACGGGATGCGGATCGAGAAGATCTCCTCGCGCTCGTCCAGGCTGCCGATCGTAATCAGGGACAGGCCGGCCGGGTCTTCGGTTTCGAACAGACCCTCGGCGGCGGCGACCTTCATGGGCTGGGTGCGGATCATGTGCTGCATCTGGCTGTGGCCGACGAACGTTACAGCCAGCACGCCGATCAGGCCGTAGACGGTGGCCCAGCGGAAGGACACGCCGAACACGTCAGCGTAGTTCTCGGTTTTGCGCAGCAGGTGCCAGGCGCTGATGCCCAGCACAAAGAACGCCGCGGTGGTGACGCCGGAGAAGAACACGTGCGGGAACTGAATCCACACGTTCGGGTTGGCCAGCAGGGCGCCGAAATCGGTCATCACCGCTTTGCCGCCCTCGATGGCGTAGCCGGTCGGCTGCTGCATGAACGAGTTGGCGACCAGGATCCACAGCGCCGAGATGTTGGAGCCGATGGCGACCAGCCAGATCGCGGCCGTGTGCGCCCACAGCGGCAGCTTATCCTCCCCGAAGACCCACACGCCGATGAAGATCGACTCCAGGAAGAAGGCCAGCAGCGCCTCGATGGCCAGCGGCGCGCCGAAGATATCGCCCATGAAGCGCGAGTATTCCGACCAGTTCATGCCAAACTGGAATTCCTGCACGATACCGGTCACCACGCCCATTGCGAAGTTGATGAGGAACAGCTTGCCCCAGAACTTCGCCATCTTCTTGTAGGTTTCGTTGCCCGTGCGCCAGTAGGCGGTTTGCATGATGGCCACAAACACCGAGAGGCCCAGCGTCAGCGGGACGAAGAAGAAGTGGTAGACGGTGGTGACGGCGAACTGCAACCGGGCCAGCAACAGAGAATCCATACGGTTCGCCCTCCAAAGAATGAAAGATGGAATTTCGGGTAACGCTGGCAGGCGGGCGGGGGAAGATGGCGTCCGGAACGCTGGCCGGTGTTCCGGCCGGAACGGCGTCTGGAAGTGGCGCTGCCCCCCTGCAATACCTGCATGGTAACCTGTTCGCCATTGTACTTCACGTACTAAATCGCCCGGCATTGTCGGAATACCTGCCGGATTGTGACGAATGTCACGAGGTAGGTGCGTGGGCCACGCCCGGCGTTAGGGGCGCCGGGGGCAG
>CAZGYW010000255.1:0-2904 GCA_964530495.1 uncultured Anaerolineae bacterium | reverse complement strand
AATGTCACGAGGTAGGTGCGTGGGCCACGCCCGGCGTTAGGGGCGCCGGGGGCAGGCGGATTGCTGCTCTGGCGGCAAAACGCACGGTTGACCCGCCGATCGCCATCGGTTATACTAAACCGCCGTGTCTGTGCGGCTTTTGATCCGTCCGTCGTGTGGGCGGTTTTCCGTATTTGTGAGCATCACGAGGTAAGTCACCATGCCGAAACGTACATGGCAACCCAAGAAGCGTCGTCGTCTGCGCGTTCACGGTTTCCGGCAGCGTATGCAGACCCATAACGGCCGCCGCGTCCTGAAGGCGCGCCGGGCCAAGGGTCGTCACTCGCTAACCGTCACGCTGGGGCACGTCAAGAAGATCAACTGGAACGCATGATGATGCGCAGCCCGGCACATGCAACGGCGTTTACGGCTGCGGCGTAACGAGGATTTCCAGCGCGTTCGCGGCGCAGGACGTACGGTGGCGCATCCCCTGGTCGTTCTGGCCTTCGCCCCCAACAATCTGCCGCAGAATCGCTATGGAATCGTCGCTTCCCGCCGGCTCGGAAACGCTGTTGCACGTAACCGGGCCAAACGCCGCCTGCGCGAAACGATCCGGCACTGGCACCCCCACCTCGTCCCAGGCTACGACGTGATCTTCATTGCCCGCGAGCCGGTGGCTGGCGCTTCGCCGGCGGTGCTGGCAGAAGCAGTGGCGAGCGTGCTGCGCCGGGCGAAACTATTATGAATGGAAAGGCGCACCCCTTTCCGCTAGTTGTTGAGATAGTCTGGATCCCATGCTGAAGCGGACTGCCCTGTTTTTCATCCGGTTGTACCAGCGCACGCTATCGCCCGTGCTGCCGCCAAGCTGCCGGTTCACCCCGACCTGTTCCGTGTATACCTACCAGGCCATCGACAAATACGGGTTCTTCAAAGGCGGCTGGCTGGGCGTCAAGCGCATCGCGCGCTGCCACCCCCTGAACCCGGGCGGGTATGACCCGGTGCCCTGAGGACCCGAAGGAGCGACATTGAAGACGGTTACAGCCCCGCTCACCGAGCGGAATCACCTACCTGCAAAGGCCGCGCGCTTGCCCCACGGCCTGCTATTGATTCTTGTGCTGGTCCTGCTGGCAGCCGGCTGCGCGCCTGTTTCGGTGGCCGGGAGCTGGGCCGGAGTCAGCCTCGCGCCGGACGGCCTGATCATGGCCAACATGGACCACGTGACGCGCCTGAACGACGTTGGCGTGGCCCGCTGGGAATTCCCCAGCGTCGGCGAGCGCAATCCGACGCAGCAGTTCTACGCCGCCCCGGCCGTCACCGAAGATGTTGTGTACATCGGCGGCTACAACACCAACGTCTACGCCCTGAACCGCGAAAACGGCCAGCCGATCTGGATCAACGAGGATGCCAATACCCGCATCACCGCCGGGCTGGTGGTGGCGCAGGGCAAGGTCCTGGTT
Organism: uncultured Anaerolineae bacterium; assembly: GCA_964530495.1. Lineage (GTDB taxonomy): Bacteria > Chloroflexota > Anaerolineae > Aggregatilineales > Ch27 > CAZGYW01. The sequence continues at coordinate 1,468 of CAZGYW010000255.1, read as the reverse complement.
GGCCTGAGCGACCATGGCATCATGGCCCTCAACCAGCGCTCCGGCCAGCGGGAATGGCTCTTCGAGACCGGGCAGGGCGTGTGGGCTGCGCCGCTGGTCGTGGATGACGTGGTGTACGTCGCCTCGATGGATAAGCACCTCTACGCGCTGGACCTGGCCACCGGCACCGAGCTGTGGCGCGCCGACCTCAAGGGCGCGCTGGCCGGAAGCCCCGCTTATGTGGATGGCGCGCTGTTTGTGGGCACGTTCGGCCAGGAAGTCTACAGAGTGAATGCCGCGGACGGCAGCATCCTGGGATCGTTCGCCACGCAGGCCTGGGTATGGGGCGGGCCGGCGGTAGCCAACGGCACAGTCTTTTTCGGTGACCTGAAGGGCAACCTGTTTGCGCTGGACGCCACCACCCTGACACCGGTCTGGCAGCGCCAGGTCGCGCGGGAAGGCATCCGCAGCACGCCGCTGGTCGTGGGGGACCTGGTGATCGTCGGCTCCCGCGATAACAACGTGTACGCCGTGAATCGCGCAAACGGCACCTCCGTCTGGCAGCAGGCTGCCGGCGGGGATGTGCTCGGCCGCCTGAATTTGCTCAATGACGAGCTGGTGATTGTCACCACGCTTGATTCCGCGCGCCAGCTTGTAGCCTACCAACTCGACGGCCAGGAAGCCTGGGTTTACCCGGGAGTCGCCAGCCAGTAGCGGCGTCAATAGCCAGGACTAACAACCATGTGGGATTTGATCCTCAACCCGTTCATCACCGTCCTAGTCTTTCTTTACCAGCTACTGGGACAGAACACCGTGCTGGCGATTATCGCCTTTACGATCCTGATTCGGCTGGTGACTCACCCGCTGACCCTTCAGCAGCAGAAGTCGATGAAGGCCCAGCAGGAGATTCAGCCGAAGCTCCAGAAGCTGCAGGAAAAGTACAAGGGCGACCGTGAAAAGCTGGCCCAGGCCCAGATGGACCTGTACAAAGAATACGGCATCAACCCGGCCGGCGGCTGCCTGCCGCTGCTGATCCAGTTCCCGATCCTGATCGGCCTCTACCAGGCGATCATCCAGGTGCTGGGCGCCACCCCGCTCCAGCTCCTTGACCTCTCCGGGCGCATCCTGATCCCCGGCCTGAACAGCCTCATCCCGCTGCAGAACCAGTTCCTGTGGATGAACCTGGCGGAGCCGGACCCGTTCTATGTGCTGCCCGTCTTGGTGCTGATCACGACCTGGCTGCAGCAGCGCCTGATGACTCCGCCCGCCAACACCTCCGACAAGAGCCAGGCCGCCGCCATGACGCGCTCCATGACAACCGTCATGCCGATCATGTTCTTCTTCTTCTCGCTGTCGTTTGCGTCGGGGCTGTCGGTGTACTTCGTCGTCTCGAACCTGATCGGGATCGTGCAGTACGGGGCGATGGGCAAGGCCAACCTGGGCAACCTGCTGCCCGCTGCCCTGCGCCGGGGGAATGCCACCACTTCTG
>CAZGYW010000254.1:0-4847 GCA_964530495.1 uncultured Anaerolineae bacterium | reverse complement strand
CCATCGCACTATGGGCGATCTGCCCGGATTCATGCGGGGGAACCGGCGCCGCTGCGGCGGCCGGTTCGCGGCGATTCCCGGGCCAGGCCCGGACAAGGAGCAACGATGCGTAAGGAAGTGGTGCTCGTGACCGGGGCCAGCGGTGAGATGGGCCATGCCCTGATCGAAAGCCTCAACAGCCGGGGAATCCACAACATCCTGGCGCTGGATGTCCGGCCGATGCCGGAGGAGCTGCGCGGGCGCTGCGACACGTGGTTCCAGGGGGATTTGCTGGACGACAAGCTGCTCGCCCGGCTTGTTTCCGAATTCTCAATCCCGCTGGTGTTCCACCTGGCCGCGCTGCTTTCCACCCGCAGCGAGTTCACGCCGGAAGCCGCCCATCACGTCAACGTGGACGGCACACTGGGCCTGCTCAAGCTGGCGGTGGACCAGTCCATGTGGCTGGGCCGCCCGGTGAAGTTCATCTTCCCCAGCTCGATCGCCGCCTACGGCCTGCCTGACCTGAAGACCAAGGCGGAAGCGGGCGCCGTCAAGGAGTGGGCCTGGAACACCCCGACCACCATGTATGGCTGTAACAAGCTGTACGTGGAGCACCTGGGCCGCTACTACGCGGACAACTACCGCCAGCTCGCGGCGGAACGCCCGCCCTACACCATCGACTTTCGCGCCATCCGCTTCCCCGGCCTGGTCAGCGCCTTCACCGTGCCCAGCGGCGGCACCAGCGACTACGGCCCGGAAATGCTCCACGCCGCGGCCAAAGGCGTGCCGTATGCCTGCTTCGTACGGGAGGACACGACCATGCCCTTCATGGCCATGCCGGACGCGATCAAGGCCCTGACCATGCTGGAAGCTGCGCCTAAAGCGGCGCTCACCTCGCACGTCTACAACGTGACGAGCTTCAGCCTCTCCGCCGGGGAATTCTACGCCGAGGTCAAGCGCGCCTTTCCGGAGGCCGCCATCACGTTCATGCCGGATACCAGGCGCCAGGGCATTGTGGATAGCTGGCCGATGGATCACGACGACACCCGCGCCCGGCAGGACTGGGGCTGGCAGCCGGATTACGACGTGCGCCGCGCCTTTGACGAGTACCTCGTTCCCAACATCACGCGGCGCTACGCCCAGCCCTCAGCGTAACGCTACCTGCCATCACAGATAATCACCCGCGCGGCCGGAGGTCCCTCCCGCCGCGCTGTGATTCCGTGGCGCTGCGCCACAGGGCTGCCTGCTCCGCCGCCGTCAGGTCCGCCCAGGTGCCCGGTTCCAGCCCGGCCAGCGTGATCGGCCCGACCGCCCAGCGCACCAGGCGCAGCGTGGGATGCCCCACTGCGGCGGTCATGCGCCGCACCTGGCGGTTGCGGCCCTCCGTCAGCGTCAGGCGCAGCCAGCAATCCGGCACGTTCTTGCGAAAGCGGATCGGAACCGGGCGCGGCGGCAAATCGGGCGGCTCCGGCAGGAGCTCCACCGCCGCCGGACGGGTGCGCTCCCCCTGGATCAGCACGCCTTCGCGCAGGGCCTGGAGCGCGGCTGCGTCCGGGATGCGCTCCACCTGGGCCAGGTACGTGCGGGGGTGGGCATAGGGCGGCTGGGTGAGGCGGGCGTTCAGCGTGCCGGAATCGGTCAGGATCAGCAGGCCCTCGCTGTCGTAATCCAGCCGCCCGGCGGCATACAGTCCCGCCACCGGGATGTAATCGGCCAGCGTAGGGCGGCCTTCTGCATCGGTGAATTTGGTCAGGACTTCGTAGGGCTTCCAGAAACGAATCACGCGCATAAGAGCCTCCGGGCTGGTGGCAAGGCGCCCAGCTTGATGCTATGGTACCTCAAAGGGTCACGAGTAGCGGGGAAATGCGCCATGCAAAGCCTGCCGGTTGCCGGATTGACCGTCTACTATGAGCCGCAAGATCGCGCCGCCGCGGAGGTAATCACCGCGGCCTGTGAAGTCGCCCTCCGCCTGCTTCGCGAGGCGTGGGGGCTGATCCCGCCGGCCGACTGCCGGGTCTACGTGATGACCTCCGTGGAAAGCTACCTGCGCCACGCGCCGCCCCCGGCCTGGCGCGCAGGGATCGCGCTGATCGGGCCGCTGCTGCTGCCGCGCTTCCGGCGGGTGTGGCCGGTAGCCGGGGGCTGGGCGCAACGCTTCGGACGGCGCTACACGATCGGCGTCAAGCCGCCGCGCCTGATGCTCGCCGCTGACCAGCGCCCGGGGATGGAGATCTTCATCCCGGAAGAAAGCCCGGAGGAGAAGACCCGCCAGGTGACCTGCCATGAGCTGACCCACGCCTGCAGCACGGACCTGCGCCTGCCGGTATGGCTGCACGAAGGGCTGGCGATGCTCACCGTGGATAAACTGGCCGGGCATCCGACCGTCCTGCCGGCGAGCCTGGCGCGCCTGAGCGCCCCGCCCACCGTCACCCTGCGGGACTACGGGCGGCTCCGCAACCAGGCGGAACTGGACGCCCTGGTGCGGCTGTACATCCGCGCCTACTGGCTGGCCCGCTACCTGGACGTGCAGCGGCCGGACGTGCTGCGCGCCCTGCTGCGCAAGCAACCGCATCCGGCGGCGGAGGCGCAGCTCGCGCAGGCGCTGGGCATGCGGCGGGACGCGCTGTGGCCGAACGTCGATGCGCTGCTCGTGGCGCACTTCAAAGCCAGTTAACCACAGCGCACACAGGGGGACACGGAATAGCGGCAAAATCCTCACCGCAAAGATCGCAAAGAACAACCTGCAAGAACGCAAAAGTCTTATGGGATAAATCCCTTTGCGAACTTGGCGATTTGCTTTTTCTTTGCGCGCTTTGCGGTGAAAGACGTTTTTCCCCCGTAGTTGATCCAGGCGCGGTCGTACCCCATAATCAGAGCACGGTGATCCGAATAAAAGGAAGTGATGTGATGCCCAAAAGACTTGTTGTGATGCTCACCCTGGCGCTCCTGCTGGCGCCGCTACAGCCCGCCGTCGCGCAGACCGGGCCGCGCTGGCTGGCACTCCAGCACGGCGGCCAGCCGCGCACAGCCTACCTGTACGTCCCGGAGTCCTATGACGGGACGACGCCCGTCCCGCTGCTGGTCGCGCTCCACCCGCGCTCGTCCTCCGGACGGACGCTGGCCCTCCTGACCGGGCTGGACGCCGCCGCCGAGGAGCAGGGCTTCATCGCCGTCTTCCCGGATGCGCTTGAATCCGGCTGGGGCGAAGACGCGACCGATCCCGCCCTGCCGGATGATGTCGGCTTTCTGGCGGCGCTGGTGGATGCCGTGAGCGCGGACTATGCGATCGATCCGGACCGGGTCGTTCTGACCGGGCTGGGCAACGGCGGCCTGATGGCCTACCGCCTGCTGTGCGAGGCGCCGGAGCGCTTCACGGCGGCGGCCGTGGTCGGGCCGCTGCTGTGGGGTTACCACCGCGATGGCTGTCCCGAGGAGGCCGCCGCGCCGGTCGACCTCCTGATCGTGCACGGGGATGCCGACCCGTTCTACCCCGGCGTGACGCACGTCTACACGCCGCTCGGCACAATGGACGCCTACGAAATCCTGGGCGCGGCGGAGACGCTGGCCTTCTGGGCGGCGCGCAACGACTGCCCGGCGGATGCGGAGACGCCTGCCGAACACGTCCAGATGTACGCCGATTGCGCGGATGGAACGACCACGACGCTGTACCGGATCGCCGGGGGCAAGCAGATCTGGCCGCGCGCGGGCGAGTACACGCTCAACCGCTTCGGGATCGACATGACCGCAATCGTGACCGACTTTCTACTGGGCGAGTCTGGCGCCTGGCTGGAGACGGCTCCTGCACGACCAGAGGCGGAAGCGCGCAGCTACGTGGCCTACGTCCCCTCCGGCTACGATCCGGCCATCCCCACGCCGCTGGTGATCCTGCTGCACGGGCGGTGGGGCAGCGGGGCGGGCACGGCGGCTTACACACATTTCAATGCAGTGGCGGAAGCGGCGGGTTTCATCGCCGCCTACCCGGACGGGCTGGTCAACGACCGCCCGGCCGCGTTCTACGACACCGGCTGGAACTACAACCGGGGCAACCCGTTCCTGCCCGATTTCCCCGGCCCGGATGACGCTGCCTTCCTGGCGGCGCTGATCGACGACCTGGCGCTCGACCTGGCCATCGACCGGACGCGCATCTACGTGGCGGGGATGTCCAACGGCGCGTTCATGGTCAACTACCTGGCCTGCCATGATCCGGCCCGCTATGCCGGGTTCGCCAGCGTGGCGGGGTCCGGCTACCTGGGCATGGCCGAATCCTGCCAGGCGGAGACGCCCGCGCCGATGGTCATCATCCACGGCACCGCGGACGACAACATCCAGTGGAACGGCAACGTGACCACCCTCGGCGGGCAGGAGGTGAACGTCACCTATCCGCTGGCGGAGGTGCTGACCTTCTGGGCGGCGCATAACGGCTGCAGCCTGGAAGGTGTGGACACCTCTGACATCATCCCGCTGGACGCGGCCGCGCCGACGCGCGTGCGCCTGCTGCAGGCGCAGGACTGCCCGGCGGACGGGCCGGTGGCGTTTTACGGGGTGATCGGCGGCGGGCACAACTGGCCCGGCGTGGAGGGTTACGGGCCGGGCGCGGGACTGGTGAATATGGACATCAACGCGGGTGAGGTGATCTGGGAGTTCTTCGCCGGGCTATCCCGGTAGTGACAGGGGGCAGGCGGCAAGGCAACAATCGGGCGCGGAGTCAGGTGGATGGTCACGGCGTTACGCGGATAAAGCGGGGTGCTTGCCCTATCCGTGGCAATCCATGGCTCATCCGCGTGACTCCGTGCCCCTGTTTTTCGCTCAGACGCTTGCCGCTTCGACGCTTTTCCTACGCCACCTTCAGCACCTTGACCGGGCTCAGG
>CAZGYW010000253.1:0-4850 GCA_964530495.1 uncultured Anaerolineae bacterium | reverse complement strand
CCGCGCCGACGAAGAACAGGCGGCCGTTTTCGGCGTCGGTCTCGGAGTTGAACGTGCCAACCGGGATACCGGCCTCAACCGCGGCGTTGATGAAGGGCACGAGGCCGGCGTCACCGGCGATGGTGGCGATGGCATCGTACTGCTGGGCCACAGCCGCTTCCACGCCGCCGCTGAAGTCGTCGGCAGTGTGGGTGTCACCGGGGACGATCCAGTCAACCGTGGTGTTGAAGGGCGCAAGTTCCGCGGCAGCGGCCAGCGCGCCTTCCTTGACCGGGATCCAGAACGGATTGTTCTCCAGGCCGAGGATGGCGATGCGCAGCGGCTCGGCGGGCATCACGTTGAGCGGCGTGACGGTGGCTTCATCCAACACCGCACACTGCGAGGCGAACCAGCCCTCTTCGCCCGGCTGGGGCGGCGGAGCGGCAGTCACCAGACCCTCAGGGGTCCAGTACTGGTCGATGTTGGCCTGGGTGACGACGGCAGCCTCGGTCACGAGGCGGGCGCAGGGCGGTACCTTGCCGGCCACCAGGTAGTTGAAGAGCCGGATCGCCGGGTCATGCCCCTGGGCGAACGGGCCCTGGCCGATGGTGGCGTAGATCACGCCGTCCTTGACGTACTGCATCGTCTCATCGACGAAGTCGAAGGAGACGACCCAGACCTGGCCGGTCTTGCCGGCATCAGCCACGGCCGCCGCGGCGCCGAACGGGCCACCCGCGGTCACGTAGATGCCCTTCAGGTCGGGGTTGGCGAGCATCATGTCCTGGGCCTGGGTGAAGGCGATGTCACCCTGGTCGGTGTTCTCGACCTCGGCCACGACCTCGATGTTCGGGTATTCGGATGCGAGGGTGTCCACAAAGCCGGTGCGGCGCAGCTCGTGCGCTTCTACCGCGAAGAAGCCGGTGATGACGCCGACCTTGCCCTCACCGCCGATGGCTTCCGCCATGGCGTGGGCCGCGGTCTGGCCCTGCAGGTAGAGGTCCGCGCCGACGAAGAACAGGCGGCCGTTTTCGGCGTCGGTCTCGGAGTTGAACGTAGCGACCGGGATGCCAGCCTCAACCGCAGCGTCGATGAAGGGCACCAGGCCGGCGTCACCGGCGATGGTGGCAATGGCGTCATACTGCTGGGCGACAGCGGCTTCCACGCCGCCGCTGAAGTCGTCGGCAGTATGGGTGTCACCGGGCACGATCCAGTCGACGGTGGTGTTGTAGGCGGCCAGCTCAGCGGCAGCGGCGAGCGCGCCTTCCTTGACCGGGATCCAGAACGGGTTGTTCTCCAGGCCGAGGATGGCGATGCGCAGCGGCTCGGCGGGCATCACGTTGAGCGGCTTGACAGTGCTTTCGTCCAGCACTGCACACTGCGAATCAAAGGCCGGACCAGGGGGAAGCTCGCCGCCCTGGGCCATGGCGGGTACGGCAATGCTCAGTACAAGGGTTATCAGGAACAGGATTTTGAGGAATTTCATGGTGCTTCTTCTCCCACTGCAAAGAAGGGCGAATTGAGGTGTTACGAGCTGCGTGCGAGGTTCTGGTATTGTTCGTTCCTTTCTACATCTACACGGATGCAAGCCGTTGAGAAACGCGCGTTGTCAGGGTTAGCGCTGGCGGCGGCGCAGCTGGTCAACCGCGACAGCGACGATGATGACGATGCCGATTGTGATGGTCTGCATGTAGCTGGGGAAGTGCAGCAGCACAAAGGCATTGCGTAGAACGGCCATGATAGCGGCCCCGATGATGGCCCCGAAGATGGTGCCTTCACCCCCGGAGAGGCTGGCCCCGCCGATGACCACCGCGGCGATGACGTCCAGTTCGGTGCCCTGCCCGGCATTGGCGGCGGCCGTGGAGAGCAGCCCGGCGTTCATGATCCCGGCCAGCGCGCAGAAGAAACCGGTGATGGTGTAGGCGAAGATCTTGACCCGGTCGACGGGCACGCCGGACAGCCGCGCGGCAGTTTCGTTGCTGCCCACGGCGTAGATCTGGCGGCCCAGGACGGTGTAGCGCATGAACAGGCTGAAGATGATGACCAGCACGAACATCTCGATTACGGGGAAGGGGATGCGCCCTACCAGTGGCACGTTCTCGATGTAGCCGCCGCCGAGGAAGTTGACCGTTTCGTCGCGCATCGGGATGTTGCTGGCCACTGTCCCCTGCAGGTTGGAGGCCAGGAACAGCGTAGTGCCGCGGCCGATGCTGAGCATGCCCAGGGTGGTAATGAAGGGATTGACCCGGACTTTGGTGATGATCAGGCCGTTGATCAGCCCGAGCAGCATCCCGAACCCCAGGCCGATGGCAACGGATCCCCAGGGAGAGGCGATGCCGGTGAACATCACGCGGGCGGTCAGCATGGCGGATGCGGCGAGCACGCTGCCCACCGAGAGGTCAATGCCGGCGGTGACGATGATCATCGTCATGCCGATGGCCATGATGCCGACTGTGGACATGCCGCGCAGAACGTTGAAGATGTTCTGGGAGGTGAAGAAGTACGGAGTCTGGGTGGTGATGGCGATGACAAGGACAATCAGGGCGAACAGAACACCGAGCTCCCGCACCTGGAAGATGCGGCGGAGGAGTCCGGGCTGCCCATTCCTGGTTGCTGACTGCCTGGTGAGTTGCGCTTGGGTCACGGTTGTCTCTCCGGTTGCTGAGCGTGGGGCGCCACCTGCCTCAGGCGCGGCCCCGGGTCGTCTGGTGAAGGATACAGCCCGTCAAATAGTTAGTTTTTTACACAAACAAACTCCTAGTCTCATGATACGTGTTTCTCCCTTCTGGAACGCTGTGCAAATCATCACACGGAAACAATGACATTCATCACGTTGTCGCTCGGTAGCGTGGTCGCTGGGACAGAGGGGCGATGCGAGGAGCCAAATTGACGGGATTGCAGAGGCATTCGCCGCCTGATGGTCGTCTATCACTATACGTGAGGCCCCTCTCGGAGTCAAGCGACCTGGCGTGCCATGAAGGGGCGCAACCAGGTATGCGGCGGTCTTTCCGGGCCGATTAGTTGATTACAACAACAAAGCACGCGAACGGGCGTGTTCCGGAGGCTGATCGGTGTGGCGTGACCGGGGGTGGTGTTGGTGATTGTGCCTGAGTGAAGTTGTGGGTACTTGACAGGCTCTGGCCGGAAGTGCTATGGTAAGCATAGCATTGGTATAGACCGATCTAGTAGGGTTGGCATGGACTTCTCCAGCATTGACCATCACGGGTCAGAGCAACTCTACCTCCAAATCCGGCGTCTGATCGTCCAGGCGATTCAGGGCGGCGCCCTCCTCCCCGGTCAACAAATCCCCTCCATCGCCACCATCGCCAGTGCCGCGCGGGTGAGCCGCATGACGGTTCGCCATGCGCTCGAAACGCTGATTCACGAGGGGTGGATCCACGCTGTTCCCGGCAAAGGGTCGTTTGTGACGCGCAAGACGCGCGTGATCCTCGACCTCCAGAATGTGGTCGGCTGGGCCGACGAAGTGCGGATGCAGGGGCTGGAGCCCAGCGCCAGGCTGGTGGGGGTGGAGGTGGTGCCCGTCGAGCCGCCGGTTGCTCAGGCGCTGGCCCTGGCGCCCGGCACCCCCGTCTACCGGGTTGTACGGGTCCAGTATGCCGGGGAGACGCCACTGGGCATTGACACCACATTCCTGCCTGTGAACCGCTTTCCTGATTTTCCGACCCACATTGCAGCCAGCCCGGCCTCGATATCGCGAGTGCTGCTGGAAAAATACAACCTGCGGCTGGAGCATGGCTTCCAGCTCATCAAAGCGGTGAGCGCTGACCGGCCAACCGCGGAGATGATCGGCGTTCCGGCTGGATCGCCGGTGCTGGTGGCGGAGCGCACAGCGTTTATGGCTGACGACACGCCGGTGCAGTTCGTGCGCTCGCTGCACCGCTCGGAGATGGTCAGCCTCAAGGTGAAGCTAACAAACACATTCGCCCTCAACCACTGAGTACACTGTGCCACGGGGGGAGGGTGTGTGCGTTATGGCGCCTCAACGGGATGAGGCGCAGCTCAATATCGATTTGAGTCAATAGGAGGAAGATGTGAAACTGCGCAAGGTGTTGTTCATTGCATTGCTGGTGGGTATGCTGCTCACCACGTCGTTCGCTTCCGCCCAGGGGAGCGATCCGGTCAAGCTCGTGTTCTGGTTCCATACGCACCCGCCGATGGTTGACCTGAACGCGGCGCTCATCGAAGAGTACATGGAGCTCAACCCGAACGTCACCATCGAATACGAAGTGATCCCGAACAACCAGTTCTTCGAGAAGATGATTGTTTCGATGTCGACCGGTGTCGGCCCGGACATCATCAACATGGGCAACTCGCAGATGGTTTCCGACTACATCCCCGCCGGGCTGGTTGACGAAGTCGATTACGCTGCGATGGGGTATGCCACCATGGAAGACCTGCTGGCCCAGTATGTACCCTCCGGCCTGGTCGGTGCGATGGTCGACGGCAAGTACTACGGCATCCCCAGCGAGTTCAACACCGACCTGCTGGCGATCTACGTCCCCGACCTGGTTGAAGCGGGCTATCCGGCGGACTGGGCTCCGACCACCTGGGATGAGCTGGGTGAGGTCGCGGGTGCCCTGAGCAAGTTCGATGCGAACGGCAACCAGACCCATCGTGGATTCGACCTGGTTTACCTGCATGCGGGCTGGTATTCCAACCAGTTCCAGACGCTGGCCAACCAGACCGGCTGCACGTACTACAACGATGACATGAGCGAGAGCACGATCAACGCGCCGGAGTGTGTGGCCGCCGCCCAGATCTGGCGTGACATGATCTTCAAGTATCAGGCCGCCAATCCGGCTCTCTCCGAGATCGGAAGAGCGTCGTGTAGGGAAAGAGTGTAGGATAGGGTG
>CAZGYW010000252.1:0-4850 GCA_964530495.1 uncultured Anaerolineae bacterium | reverse complement strand
CGCGACACCGGCATGTGGGACCAGGCGACCGGTCAGCAGGTGATGAGCGACTTCCTGGCCTCGCTGCCGAACATCGACGGCGTGTGGACCCAGGACGGGATGGCGCAGGGCGCGCTGACCGCGGTGCGGACCGCCAACCCGGACAAGTGGCCGGTGATGGTGGGCGAGGCGCGGGCAGGCTACCTGCAGCTCTGGAACGCCGTCCAGATGGAGCGGCCGGAGTTCACGTCCTACGGTGTGGTCAACCCGCCGGGCGTCAGCGCGGATGGCATTCGCGTGGCGGTGGAGATGCTGATCGGCGGCACGCCGGATGCCAGCAAGCTGGCCGGCCCGTTCGGCAACACGTTCTACGTGCCGATTCCGTACGCGGTGGATGAATTCAACTTCGCGGCGCAGTATGACCTGGTGAAGGACCTGCCGGAAAGCTACACGCTGGACGGGTTCATCACGCAGATGCAGGCTGCCGGCTTCATGGAATAAACGCCAATGAATAAGGTGTCACTTTCTGCCCGGAACGTCTCCAAACGCTACGGGGGTGTCGTAGCGCTAGCGGATGGGAACCTGGATGTGCAATCGGGGGAAGTCGTTGCGCTACTCGGCGCCAATGGAAGTGGCAAAAGCACCTTAAGCAAAGTCATCACGGGTGTAATTGCCCCCAATGAGGGGCAATTACACCTGGATGGCGCGGCGGTGACGTTTTCCTCCCCCCAGGCTGCCAAGAAGGTCGGGATCACCGCCGTCTACCAGGAACTGAGCCTGGTGCCGGATCTGACCGTCGCCGAGAACATCTGGCTCACCCACGAGCCGCGGCGCGGCGGCCTGGTGGACTACAAAACGATGCGCGCCCGCACCGCGGAGCTGCTCCGCCTGTTTGAAGGGACGGTGCAGCCCTCCCTGGGGCCGGACGTGCTGGTTCGGGACCTGCCGCCGGATGAGCGGCAGGTTGTTGAAATCCTGAAAGCCTACAGCCTGCAGCCGCGCCTGATGATCCTGGACGAAGCCACCGCCAGCCTGGACAGCCGCCAGGTGGCGCGCCTGTTCGACCTGGTGCAGCGCTGGAAACAGGACGGCATGGCAATTGTGTTCGTCTCCCACCGGATGGACGAGATCTTCCGGGTGGCGGACCGCGCGACCGTGCTGCGCAACGGGCGCAGCGTGGGCGACCGCGTGATCGCGCAGACCAGCGAGCAGGAGCTGGTGGGCCTGATGATCGAGGGCCTGCCGGCGCCGGAAAGCGCTGCCGGGGCCGCGCCGGTGGCGGAGGCGCCCGTCCGCCTGGCCGTCGCCAATCTGAGTGCCGGAGTGGTTAAGGACATCAGTTTTGACCTGCACGACGGCGAGCTGCTGGGGATTGGCGGCCTGCGCGGGCAGGGGCAGTCCGACCTGCTGCTGGCCATCTTCGGGGCGATTTCTTTTGAGGGCAGCCTGACGCTCTCCGGCGAGCCGGTGCACTTCCGGCATCCGCGCCAGGCGATGCAAAATGACGTGGCCTTCGTGCCCGGCGACCGCGGCAGTGAGGGCGTGCTGATGATCCGCTCGATCCTGGATAACCTGCACCTGCCGTCGTGGCCGCGCTACGGCGTCCCGCTTAACATGGCCCAGGCCCGCCAGGACGCGGTCCGCCAGGCGGAGGACCTCCGCATCGTGATGGAGTCGCTGGACGCCCCGGTGAGCACGCTCAGCGGCGGCAACGCCCAGAAGGTCGTGATCGGCAAGTGGCTGCTGCGCAAGCCGCGCCTGCTCCTGCTGGATGACCCGACCAAGGGTGTGGACGTGGGGGCCAAGGCGGAGTTCTACGCCCTGCTGACCGCCCTGCGCGCGGCGGGGACGGCGATCCTCTTTTACAGCAGCGACGATGAAGAACTGCTTGGGCTATGTAACCGCGTGCTTGTGCTGCATGATGGCGAGATCCAGGCCGAACTGGCGGGCGAGAGCCTGAACCATGCGGCGCTGGTGGCGGCCAGCATGGGCACCACCAATGCGAGTAATGACGCATGAACACTGTGAGACTGAAGCGCATCGCCCAGCGTCACGCTTACCTGTTTGCCCTGTTGCTGCTGCTGATCGCCATCGGCATCAACTACTCCCTGCAGAACAACCTGTTTGAGCTGCGCGTGCTGAACAGCAACCTGCGCAACTTCCTGCCCCTGATCATCCTGACCGTCGGGCAGACGATCGTGATCATCGGCGGCGGGATCGACCTGTCGGTCGGTGCGATGGTTTCGATGTCCAATGCGATCCTGGTGACCCTGATCCTGCCGGAAGCGGGGCCGGGGGAGATCGCCTTCGGGATCGGGGTGACGGTGCTGGCCGGGCTGGCGGCCGGCGCGTTCAACGGGCTGTGCGTGGCCTACCTGCGCCTGCAGCCCATCGTCACCACCTACGCGACCAGCTTCGTTTTCGCCGGGATCGCGTTGCTGATCCTGCCCCGGCCGGGCGGCAACCTGCCGCGCGAATTCCTGCGCGCTTACCGCGGCACGCCCCTGAACATCCCGATGGCCGTGTATTTCATCGCCCTGGCGATCCTGTTCTGGCTGCTGCTGCGCTCCACGCGGTACGGGCAGTACCTGTTCGCCACCGGCGGCAAAGCCGAATCGGCCTACGCCACCGGAGTGAACGTCAATTTCGTGCGCTTCAGCACCTACGTGTTCGCCGGGCTGTTCTCCGCGCTGGCCGCGCTGGCCCTGACCATGAACGTCGGCACGGGCAACCCGCGCATCGGGGACGCCATGACGCTCGATTCAATCGTGGCCGTAGTGCTGGGCGGCACGCGGCTCAGCGGCGGGCAGGGGGGCGTGGTCGGCTCCGTGATCGGCGTGCTGATCCTGGGGCTGATCCGCAACATCATCTCATTTGCAAATGTTCCCACCTGGTCGCAGACGCTGGTGGACGCCATCATCATCATCGCGGCGCTGGCCGGGCCAGGGCTGGTGCGGCTCATCCGGAGGCAAAACGCATGATAGAGGCCGTTCGCAGGCAAACGTCCCGCATCAGCCCGCCGCTGCTGGCGTTGTTGCTCTCCATTGTGCTGTTCCTGATCGGCGGGGTGATCAATCCCGACTTTCTGAACCTGGCCCAGGCCACGAACATCGTCCGGCTGGCCGCCTTCCTGGGGATCATCGCCGCCGGGCAGACGCTGGTGATCATCAGCGGTGGGGAGGGCATCGATCTCTCCAGCGGCGCGCTGGTCACGCTCGGCGCGATCCTGGCGTTTCGCTTCTCCAACGGTCAGGATTCGATGATTCTGCCCGCCCTGCTGGTGGTGCTGCTGGCCGGGGCGGTGATCGGGTTCCTGAACGGGCTGGGCGTCAACCGGCTTGGCATCCCGCCGCTGGTGATGACGCTGGGCACCGCCGGGCTGGTGCAGGGGATGATCCTGCAGCTCACCCAGGGCCAGCTGGAAGGCAACATGCCGCCCCTGATGGGCCGCCTGATCGCGCAGCCGCTCCTGCTGGGCATCCCCGGCGTGGTGATCCTGTGGGTGCTGGTCGGCGCGGGCATGTGGTTCCTGCTGGAGCGCACCACCTACGGGCGGCAGCTCTTTGCCGTAGGCGTCAACCGGACGACGGCGCGGCTCTCCGGCGTGCGAGTATCGCTGATCGTGATCGCCACATTCACGCTCAGCGGGATGCTGGCCGCGTTTGGCGGGTTCGTGCTGCTGGGCTTCACCCAGACCGTGTTCCTGAACCTGGGGGAGGATTACCTGTTCCCCTCGATTGCGGCGGTGGTGGTGGGCGGCACGGTGCTCTCCGGCGGCAAGGGCAGCTACTTCGGCACGATGTCTGGCGCGCTGGTGCTGACCCTGATCAACAGCCTGCTGCGCGCCCTGCAGCTTCAGGAGGCCTACAAGCTGATGACGCTGGGCCTCATTCTCGTGGTACTGATTTCGATTTACGGCCGCCAGCGCAGCATTCGCCAGTAAGCGCGGCCCCCAGGACGAGGAGGAAGTCCCCTGATGCGCAAGATTACAATGCTCGGCACCGGCCTGATCGGCATGTTCTACACGATGACGCTCCACGGGGGGCGCAGCCGCGACCGGGTGGTGAACGTCTATTCGCGCTCGGAGGCGCGGGCCAGCCAGTTCGCGGCGGACTGGGGCATCCCAAAATGGACGACGGACATGGCCGCGGCCATTCAGGACCCCGAAACCGACGTGGTGGTGATCGGCCTGCCCAACAACCTGCACGAGCAGGCGGTGACGCTCGCCGCGGCGGCGGGCAAGGCCATCCTGTGTACCAAGCCGCTGGGCCGCAACGCCGAAGAAGCCAAACGGATGCTCGACGCGGTGGAGAAGGCCGGGGTGTTTCACGGCTACCTGGAAGACCTGGCCTACACGCCCAAGACGCTCAAGGCGCTCAAGTCCGTCCAGAATGGCGCGCTCGGCAAAATCCTGTGGGCGCGCTCGCGGGAGACGCATCCCGGCCCGCACAGTGACTGGTTCTGGGACAAGGAGCAGTCCGGCGGCGGCGCGATCATCGACATGGGCTGCCACTGCATCGAGATCAGCCGCAACTTCATCGGCAAGGATGTGAAGCCGCTGGAGGTGATGTGCTGGGCGGATACCCAGGTGCACCCCATCGAGGCGGAGGACAGCGCGGTCGGGCTGGTGCGCTACGCCAACGGCGCGGTCGGCCAGTTCGAGGTGAGCTGGACCTTCCGCGGCGGGATGGACCTGCGCGACGAAGTTTCCGGCACGGAGGGCACGATCTGGCTCAACCACTGGCTGCGCACCGGCTACGAGATGTTCACCGCGGTGGGCGAAGGCGGCTACGTAGCGGAGAAGGCCGAGGGCGACACCGGCTGGCTCTTCCCGGTGGGGGACGAGGTGGGCGAGCTGGGCTACACGGCCA
>CAZGYW010000251.1:0-4859 GCA_964530495.1 uncultured Anaerolineae bacterium | reverse complement strand
ACCAGGGATGCGGGGTCCTGCCATGCGATGACAGGATACCCCATCGCCACCGCTTCGGCGCGGACGAGCGCCGGATCGGCGGCCGGGTTCAGGCTCATCCAGACGTTATGCGGCAGCTCCGTCCCAACCAGCTCAAAGAGCGGGTCGATGTTCGTAATGGCGAAGAAGCCCGCGCGCGGGTCAAGCGTGGGGAAGTACTCCAGCAAGCCAACGACGGGCACTGTGGCCTGGTACCACGCGCCCAGCGCCGAAATTTGCAGCGTGATCTCCTGACCAATGGCCAGGCTGTAGGTTTCCGCCGTGCGGGTGTTGATCAGCACTCCGGTGCGGTTACCCGCCAGCCGGTTGAGCGCATCCGCCAGCCCTTCGGCGGCATAGTCATCGCGGAAGTGGGCGATCGCCGGCATGGTAGCCCGGTCCAGGCCCAGGACCGTGCCATCGATGCGCTGGTTTTGCAGCACGAGCTGGGCGGTGTAGCGCCCCACCCGCGCCACATGCGACACCCCCTGAACTTGCAGCAGATCGGTGGCCGGCAGCGTGTTGTAGCCGGTCACGGTCACCGTGCTGGCGCCATCTGCACTGGTGCTTTCTTCAGTCTGCGCGTCAGTCGCCACGATCATCACGCTGTCAGCGCCAACCTGGTACGCGATCACATCTTCCAGGCTGCGGTCGAGCGTGCTGGCCATCGAGGCGGTGTAACCGATCAGGCTGAGCGTGAAACACATCATCAGCAGGGTGCTGCGGTAGCGGCCGATCGAGCGCGTGACCTCGCGCAGCGCCATCAGGAAGGCGATGTTCTTTGTATAGGCCAGCAGCCGCGCATCCAGGCCCAGCAGCCAGGGATACAGCCGCAGAAACAGCAGGGTGCTGCCCAGGGAGAACAGCGTCGGGGCCAGGAACACCAGCGGGTCGCTAAAGGGATCGGTGGCGCTGGCCGTCAGGCCGCCGGCGGAGCGCAGCGAATAGAGGATGTACGCCGCAATGCCCAGCAGCACAAAATCCAGGAAGATGCGCTGCCACCACGGCTTGCCAGCGCGCACCTGCTCGCGTTTGTAGCTCATGATCGACTGGCCCGTCGTGCGCCAGGCCATGTACAGGCCGGTGCTGGCGGCCAGCAGCCCGGTGACCGCGCCAACCAGCAAGGCCTGACCGGTGATCACCACTTCCAGCGTATTGCTGAAATCATCGAAGCGCATAAAAGAAGTCGTCCGGCCGATCAACTGCACGACCGCGGGCGAGACCACCAGCCCGATCCCGGAGGCCACCCCGGCCAGGATCAGCCACATCAGCGCGTGGATGCCCAGCAGCGCCGGGCGACTCATGCCGCGGCTGCTCAGCGTCACATCCTCCTGCTGCTGGCTGCCAACCAGCATACCCGCCAGCATGGTGATGAAGTAGATGATCAGGCCACCCACGGGCAAGATTACGATCACAAGCTGCTGGGTTAGCTTCAGAACCTCCGCATTAAAGGCGCGCAGCCCTTCTTCCGGCGAAATGTCCATCCGGATGCCCGGCAGCGCGCCGCTTACAACCCGGAAACCATCTGTGATGCCGCTCAACAACCCGCCCACATCCGAGGTCCGCAGTTCAGAGCCATCGAAGATCAGCTGCCAGTCAACCTCTTCCACCGGCAGCTCAATCCCCGCGGTAATGCGCCACAGATCATCCGCCGGCACCAGGAAGACGTTATCAAAGAAGGTTGGGGTCAGAATCCAGCGCGGGTCCCGGTCGTTGACTGGCTCCCACAGGGCCATCACTTCGAGCATAACCACGCTGCCGCCGGAAACGGCCTCGAGCCTGTCACCCACCTGCACGCCCGCGATTTCGAGCAGGGTGTGTGAAACCAGCGCGGGAATCGCAGCGTGTTCTGGTGCGGCAGCATCGGAGTCAGTGGCAGGGACGGGCCACTCCCCGGAAGTGATCTGGATCAGGTCGGCGGCGCCTTCCAGCGTGCCGAGGGCGTACGCACCGATGCGCAGCGCGGCATCATGCTGGAGCGTGAGCTGCCAGTTGCCCGCGCTGATATAAGTCGCGCGGCCCTCCACTGGCAGCCCGATTTCGCGCACAAATGCGCTGTCGATCACGCTGTCGGCGGCCTCAACATCCGCCGGGGTGATCCGGCCTTCCCACGAACCCAGATATCGGAAGCGGAAAGCGTAGGGTGGGTCGGCCAGGCTGTTGGTGAGCAGGGTCGTGTTCACAGCATCGACGTACAACGTCAGACTGAGCGCCAGCGTAGTCGCTGAAGCCAGCCCGACGAGCGTCCAGAACACCAGTGTGCGGTGCTGCCCCAACCGTTCGAGGGCGAAGAGCACCGCATCGATCAGTCGATTCATGCAAGCCTGTCTTGATGCGCAGGCGGTGGTACGCCGTAAAGCTGGCGTACCACCGCTACCCACGTATTAGTTGGCGAAACCGAGGTCCAGCTCAGGATCAACAGCAGTGGCGCAGGTCAGCATGCCCATAAAACTGCCGAGCATCGGGTCGCTGCCAACCGTTGTTGGGTCAGGCT
The DNA here is from genome assembly GCA_964530495.1 of uncultured Anaerolineae bacterium. Taxonomy (GTDB): domain Bacteria; phylum Chloroflexota; class Anaerolineae; order Aggregatilineales; family Ch27; genus CAZGYW01. The sequence goes on along the minus strand of CAZGYW010000251.1, from coordinate 2,347 downwards.
CGTAGGCAGCCATGCAGTCCAGATAGGCCTGGGTGGTAACCTGGGCGTCCTGCAGTTCAGTCAGAAGATCGGCGCCCTGCTGCACATAAGCATCAAACGCCACCTTGAGCCAGTACTCGGTAACGAAATTGCCCGCGATCCCGCCTATGCCGGAATTCGCCGGGAACACAACCGTGTTCGGGTTCTGGAGCAGGGTGTTGAGCTGGGCATACAGCGCCGCCACATCCGCGCCCTGCGCGGCCACCACCGCCGGGTCGTTCACCATCGAAGCGCGGGCGGGCATCCCGGTGAACAACTCCGGGTGCGCTGCCGCGGTGCTCAGGAAGCGATAGGCCGACTCAGGACTCTGCGCGGTGCTGCTGATATAACCCGTGGTGATATCGAAGGCCACAAACCCACCGCTGGCGCCCTGCGGGTAGAGCGTTTGCAGCATCACATCCTGCTGGGCCGCGCCCGTGCCAAAGCCGCGCCGTATCCGCGCCACGGTGTCCGTGCTAATCGCGCTGAGTTCGTCGGAGCGGCCCATGCGCATCCCACCGCCCATCACATTGGCTACGCTGCTGTACTCCATGTAGCCATTGGCCGCCAGATCGAGGACCTGCTGGATCGCGTTGACGGCGGCAGGGTCCGTGAAATTGAGGGTCGGAGGATTGGTGCGGTAGTCGATCGGAAGCCCGCCAAACGCGCCAATGAGCTGCAGCAGGTAGGAGCCGGAAGGATCGTTAGGCGTGAAGGGCGCCGTCTCTTCATCCAGGATCAGGTCCAGCCGGGCGAGCGCATCAATGAAGCTGGCTACAGTCCAACCGTTCACCGGCTCAGGAACGCCGGCCTGCGCCAGCAATTGCGGGTTATAGCTGAGTGTGCTCGGCTGGATTGCCAGCGGCATGGCCCAGGTCTGGGCATTCTGCTGGAGCTGGGTGAGCACACCCGGCAGGATGTCATTACGGTTGAAGCCGGGGTCGGTATCCAGCAGGGGATCGAGGTTCAACAGCATGCTGACATCATTGCCCTGCACCGCGTTCGACGGCAGGATGAAACAGTCATAGCTGCCAGCAAGCACAGCCAGATCAGAGTCAGCCACGGGCACGAGGTTGACACTGCCTACCAGCCGGTCGCTGGCAACAAAGTCCGCAATCACGCTGTTCCAGGCATCTGCATTGGACAGCTCACTGCTCCGGCCAGGCCCGCCGGTAAAGCCGGTGTTGATCGCGCAGTTCAGCGCGATCTCGCCAGTGGCCAGCGCAACGTCCTGCGGCGCGGTAGCCACGATCACGTTGGTCGTAGCCGCCGCAGCGATTGCCGCCTGAACATCCGCAATGGCGCTGACCTCGGCCTCCTCCAGCAGGCTGCGGGCATCGCCCGCACCGTTATTGATCTGGTTGATCACAGCCGTCACATAGCTGCTGTAACGCACTTCTGCGCCGGACATTGCGCTGTAGATGGCCTGGTCGATCACTGCCTGGATTTGTTCAGGCACATTCAGCAGGCTGCGGGCATTAAAACCCCCACCGCCTCCGGTGCCAGTGGTGCCACCTTCCGGGGTAACCGGAACAATGCCCGCCAGGCTCTGGCGAGCGACTGTGCTGCCGGTGAAGTTCGCGCTGGCCAGTTCCGACAACGTTGTGAGGTAGCTCGCCAGGGCGTATGAAAGCTCGGGATACAACGTCCCACTGCTTACGGCAAAACCGCTCGCGCTCAGGCCAGCAGTACCCCCGGGCAGCAACGAAGCCTGGCGCTGCGCGGCGTTTTCATCCGCAGCAAAGCGGCCGGAGAAGCCCAGGGTGCCTTCAATGCGCAGCGGGCTGGACTCAGCGCCCTCGCCACCCCGGAAGAAAGACGTGGTCACGACACCTTCGGCCTCAAGCTCAGCCCAAACCTGGAGGGGGTATTCCAGGTCAGCGCCGAAAAACGGCTGGTTGGGCAGGACAGTGTCATCATAGAAGCCATGCCCGGTGAGGGCCACCAGTAGGTAGGGCAGCGTGCTGGCGGGTGTCCCGGCGGTGATGCCGGGGGTCAGCACAGCGCCATTGGCGTCATAGGTTGCGAGGGCGCGCGCAGCGTTGGCGAAGTCATCGATCGTCCAGCGCTCAGTGGGGTAAGCCACCCCTGCCGCGTCAAAGCGGGCCGGATCGTAAGTGACCAGGTACACATCCGCCGCTGTGGGCAGTGCCCAGATGCCCTGATCCCACTGGAAGGACTGCCACACAGCGGGGTAGAAATCGTTGATGTTCAGTGTGGAATCGGTGCTGGCCAACGGGGCCAGGTTCAGGAAATACCCGGCCTGAGTTGCGGCTGGTGTGAGCGTGTTCTGGTCTACATAGATCACATCGGCACTCGCCGCCAGCTC